>DAOTWI010000429.1:0-16578 GCA_034436075.1 Roseiflexus sp. | reverse complement strand
CAGCGCCGCACCTCCTGCCAGCCGCTCCAGTCGGTGCGCACCACCTCGCCGCTGCCATCGAGCCAGTGAAACCCCAGGCGCATCCGCGTTGACGAGACCGAGTCGGCAAGCGCCTGCGCGACGGCGCAGTACGACGCGCCAGGGCGCACAGCCACATCAGGGGTGCGCAAATAGTTGGCAATGCCGAGCACCTGGAACGAGCGTCCACTGCCGGAGACGGTAAAGTCGCCGATCTGCACGCCGGTTGCCGCTGCGCTCCAGCCAACCGGCAACAGCACGCCGGATGGCGTGCCAGGCGCCAGGTTCACAAAATCGGGCGTTTCCAACAGATCGCTGGCAAGCACCGGTACAGCGGCGCAGCGCCCGATACGTTCCTGTGCGAGCGCAATGCCCGCCCCGATCAGCATGACGCCAAGCGCGACCGCCGCGATCATGCCCGCGCTTCGCCATGGTCCTTTCATGTCCCGTTCCAGCGTCGCGTTTCGCCCTCGTTCAGACGGCGCATTATAGCACACCGGGAACTGAGAACCAAGAACTGAGAACCAAGAACTGAGAACTGAGAACTGAGAACCGAGAACTGAGAACCAGATGCCAGGAGTTGAGGAGCAAGCGCTGAGGGTCAGAAACCTGGAGCCATAACGTGCGACGTTGTACGTGCAACCTGCCACGTCTCTCTGACAATTTCAACCTTTCTGCCTCTCCACACGCAACGTGCAATGCCTTCAAAAGTGCATCGCCATGCGCCCCTCCACGGTATGCTCTGCTCTTCACGGCAACGCTCAATGTTCAACGTGCAACCTTCACACGTTCAACGCGCCACATCCCGCGTCCTCGACTCCATCCGCAGGCATGGCGCCGCAGCGCCCCTATCCCCACGTGCAACGTGCAACGTGCAACGTCTAACGCCATCCCCCCCATCCGGCGGGGATGACATCCGTTCAGAGGATGGAAAACCTGTACTTCCGGGGATTTTGTTCAAAAACTCACAATGGTATACTGCGTCATGAACATAACCCAAAGTATCCAGTACACTGCCCCCCGGACGGCGCGCCCAAAGCAGAGTAACACCATGTCGCCGATAGGCGCCCGCAAACGAGCAAGGCACCATGCTTCCACCTATCCCTTGTGGTCAGGCGCTCCAGGGGTTATGCAAGGCGACCGTACAGTCTGTGTCAAGGAGAGGACCCGATGAAAGATCTGATTCAACGATCGCGGAAGAGTTTCACTGTCGTGCAACCGGTTGAGTCGGACGTGCCGGACAATGTCTGGGTCAAGTGCCCGTCGTGCCGGGAGTTGATCTATCACAAGCAACTGGCTGAGCGCCTGAAGGTCTGCCGCTGCGGCTACCACATGCGCCTGACGGCGCGCGAGTGGCTGGCGTTGCTGGACGAGGACTCGTTCGTTGAGCACGACGCGCACCTGCGACCGACCGATCCGCTCGGGTTCGTCTCGCCCAAAGAAGCGTATGCCGACAAACTGCGCGAGGCGCAGCGCCGCACCGGTCTCGCCGATGTCGTCGTGAGCGGCGTCGGCAGCATCGAAGGACGCCGGTTGTCGGTTGCGGTGTGCGATTTCAATTTCATCGGCGGTTCGATGGGCAGCGTCTTCGGCGAAAAGATGGCGCGCGCAGCCGAGCGCGCGGCGGCGCTTGGCATTCCGTTGTTGACGATCAACACCAGCGGCGGCGCCCGCATGCAGGAAGGCGTGATCGCGCTAATGCAACTGGCAAAGGTCAACATCGCGCTGACCCGCCTGGCGGCAGCGCGCCAGCCGCACATTGCGGTGCTCGTCGATCCGTGCTATGGCGGCGTCACCGCTTCCTACGCTTCGGTCGCCGACGTGATCATCGCCGAGCCGGGCGCGAACATCGGCTTCGCCGGGCGCCGCGTGATTGAGCAGACCATCCGCCAGAAACTTCCGGCGGATTTCCAGACTGCCGAGTTCATGCTGCAACACGGCATGGTCGATATGGTGACGCCGCGCGGCGAGTTGCACGGCGTGCTGGCGAAACTGCTGCGCCTCTACGCCGCTGAAGGTCGCAGCGGCGGGCGCACGTCCGACTCCATTGCACCGGCGCTGGCTTCCATCTGAAACGCGGAGTTGAAGAGCAACCATGACACAGACGCTTACTCCCTGGGACAAAGTGCAACTTGCGCGCCATATGCAGCGCCCGCGCACGCTCGATTACATCCGCGGGTTGTGTGACGACTTCGTTGAACTGCACGGCGACCGCCGCTATGGCGATGATGCGGCGATTGTCGGCGGCGTAGCCACGTTCGAAGGGCGGACGGTCGTGCTGGTGGGGCATCAGAAAGGGCGCGATGCGCGCGAGAATATCCGGCGCAACTTTGGCATGCCGCATCCCGAAGGGTACCGCAAGGCGCTGCGGCTGTTCCAGCATGCCGAAAAATTCGGTTTCCCGGTCATCTGTTTCGTCGATACGCCGGGCGCCAACCCGAACCGTGATTCGGAAGAACGCGGGCAGGCAAACGCTATTGCCGAGAACATCCTCACGATGGCAGGGTTGAAGACCCCGATCATTGTGTGCGTGATTGGGGAAGGCGGCAGCGGCGGCGCGCTGGCGATCGGCGTCGGCGACCGCATCCTGATGCTGGAGCACGCGATCTACTCCGTCGCGTCACCGGAAGCGGCGGCGTCGATCATCTGGCGCGATGCCGCAAAAGCGCCTGATGCGGCGCGGGCGATGCGGATTACAGCGCAGGATCTGCTGGCATTGGACATCATTGACGAGATTGTACCTGAGCCAGCGGGCGGCGCGCATACCGATATGGCAACCATGGTTGTGACGCTGGGGGATTCGATCCGTCGCAATCTGACCGAATTGCTGGCGCTGGATATCGAGACGCTGTTAGAGCGTCGCTACGCCCGTTATCGGGCGATTGGCCGGTACGAAGAGGACAGTCGCCAGACTGTTTTTGCGTAGGACTGCGTTGTAACTGGCGCTGCGATCATACGCATGCGGTTCTTGAACGAAAGCAACGGATCGATCCGCCGGGGCATGGCTGTGGCAGACGCCATCAGCGATGCTTCGGCGATTCCCCCGACGCGGCTCCCGTAAACGACTGTTGATCGGCGTCACGCGCAGGCCGCCCAGGGCGCAATGCGCGTTTCAGAAGCCAGAGATCTGTGGCGCTGCCACAGTGCCCATACCGCAGTGTGGCGGGCGCCACGGGAATGAGGAGAGAAGTCCATGAGTATGACGCGACGACACGATCGCCTGGAAGGAAAAGTGGCGCTGATCACTGGCGGCGCTGGCAACATCGGTGAGGTCATCACCCGCCGGTTTCTGGCGGAAGGTGCGACTGTCGTTATTACCGGGCGCAACGCGGAAAAACTGGCTGCGTATCGCCGTCGCCTGATCGACGAAGAGCGAGTGGCGCCCGAGCGCGTCGTGGCGCTGCGGATGGATGGCAGCGACATCAAACAGGTGCGCGCAGGCGTCGCACAGATTGTCGACGGCGGGGTGGATGTGCCCATTCCGCTGCACCACATCGATATCCTGGTCAATAACGCCGGCAGCGCCGGGCCTCGCCGCCGCCTGGTCGACATTCCGCTCGAACCGTCGGAAGTGCAACCGCCAGACACCGAAACGCTCGCGCAGGCGGTCGGGAATCTGGTTGGAATCGCCTGGAACCTGACGCGCGCCGCAGCCCCCCATATGCCGCCAGGCAGCAGCGTGATCAATATCTCGACAATTTTCTCCCGCACCGATTACTATGGGCGCATCGCGTATGTGGCGCCTAAGGCGGCGCTCAATGCGCTTAGCAATGGATTGGCGCGCGAACTGGGTCCGCGCGGTATTCGCGTCAATACCATCTACCCCGGACCGATCGACAGCGAACGCATCCGGACGATGTTCCAGGCGATGGATGCGCTCAAAGGACAACCCGAGGGCGATACCGCCAGCAGTTTCTTGAAGATCATGCGGCTGGGGCGCGCCGATCAGCGCGGCGAGGTTGCCAAACGCTTCCCTTCTCCGGTTGACGTCGCCAACACCGCCCTGTTTCTCGCCAGCGACGAATCGGCGGCGTTCACAGGTCACGCTTTCGAGGTGACGCACGGCATGGATGTGCCGCACGAAAGTCGCACAACGTTCGTGTCGCGCCCCGGTCTGCGCAGCGTCGATGCTACCGGCAAGGTCATTCTGATCTGCGCCGGCGATCAGGTTGACGATGCGATTGCGCTGGCTGATGCGCTGCGCTCCTGCCGCGCAACGGTCGTCGTCGGGTTCCGCGACCCGCGTGCGCTGGAAAAGGCGTCGGCGCTGCTGCGCGAACCACGCCACGCGCTCGCCGCAGATATGTATGGCCGCCCGACGATGGCGGCGGAAACTCGCCTGGTGCATCTCGATCCACTCGACTCGCGCGCCGCTGCGCAGACGCTCGAGCAGATCCGCGCTGAATTGGGCGCTATTCACCACGCCGTCATTCTGCCAGGGTTGAGCCGCCATGCACCTTCGGCAAGCCTGGTCGATACGGACGATCAGGTCATCGAGCGCTTTCTGCAACAGGAATTGGTGGGTACGGTTGCACTGGCGCGCGAACTGGCGCGCTTCTGGGAGGAGCACCCGTCCGGATCTCAGATGCATCGCGTGCTGTTCGTCAGCAATCCCGATGACCAGCAGGGCAATCAGTATGGCGACATTCTGCGCACAACGGTCGAGCAACTGGTGCGCGTCTGGCGCCATGAGAGCGAGCACGACGCGCTCAACCCGGCGCATCAGCGCGATGGTCAACCGGCAGCAGCCGTGTGGGCGAATCAACTGATCCGCTA
The DNA here is from genome assembly GCA_034436075.1 of Roseiflexus sp. Lineage (GTDB taxonomy): Bacteria > Chloroflexota > Chloroflexia > Chloroflexales > Roseiflexaceae > Roseiflexus. Next base: position 11,784 of record DAOTWI010000429.1, on the reverse strand, counting down.
TGTGAACGCTGAAACTGCCAACCTGGACTTCACGTGCGCCTGGGTGGCAAAATTGTTGGGCAGCGACCGGCGCATCGCTGAGATCAATCTCTACCTGCCGGAGGAGATCGTCGGCACAATCGGCGTGCATAATCCGGGGTTCGGTTGGGCGGAAAGCCTGTTCGGTCTCCACATGGGGAAGGTGGCGCTGATCACCGGCGGCAGCGCCGGCATCGGCGGGCAGATCGCGCGCCTGCTGGCGCTCTCTGGCGCGCATGTGATGCTGGCGGCGCGCAACGCCGAACAACTCGAGCAGATGCGCGCGTTGATCGTGCGCGAGGTGCGCGATGCCAGCTACCCGGACGCCGAGTCGCGCGTGGCGATCTTCCCCGGCAGCGATGTCTCCGACATCGAAGGGCTCGAACGGCTGATCGCCCATACGCTGCGCGTGTTTGGCAAAGTGGATTATCTGATCAATAATGCGGGCATCGCCGGCGCCGAAGAGATGGTGATTGATATGCCGGTGGACGCCTGGCGCCATACGTTGCGCGCCAACCTGATCAGCAACTATGCGCTGCTGCGCCGCCTCGCGCCACAGATGAAGGCGGCGGGCGGCGCGTATGTGCTGAACGTCTCGTCGTACTTCGGCGGCGAAAAGTATGTGGCGATCCCGTACCCCAACCGCTCCGATTACGCGGTCAGCAAGGCGGGTCAGCGCGCAATGGTCGAAAGCCTGGCGCGCTTCCTCGGTCCTGAGATTCAGATCAACGCCATCGCCCCCGGTCCGGTGGAAGGCGAACGCCTGAAGGGCGCTGGCAATCGTCCTGGTCTGTTCATGCGCCGCGCCCGGCTGATTCTCGAAAACAAACGGCTCAACGAGGTCTTCGCGGCGCTGCTGGCGGCGCACCACGAGGGCGCGACGCTCGCCGATCTGCTGCCCGACCTGTTTACCAACGATCTCCAGGCAATCGCCGATAATCCGGCGATGCCGGCGCCGCTGCGCCGCCTGGCGACGATGCTGCGCGAGACAAGTGACGCGAGCGGGAGCGCGCAGTCGTACCTGATGAATGCCACGATTGCGCGCAAGTTGCTCAATCGCCTGGAGAATGGCGGGTATATCGCGGCGCACGACCGGCGCCCGCTGGCGGTTGAACCGCCCGATCCGTTCTTCACCGAAGCGCAGATCGAACGTGAAGCGATTAAGGTGCGCGATGGCATTCTGGGGATGCTCCACTTGCAACGGATGCCGACCGAGTTCGATGTGGCGCTGGCGACAGTCTTCTATCTGGCGGACCGGAATGTGACCGGCGAGACGTTCCACCCGTCGGGCGGGTTGCGCTTCGAGCGCACCGTCACCGAAGGCGAACTGTTTGGCAAACCGGGGCAGCAGCGCCTGGAACGACTGGCAGGCAGCGTCGTGTACCTGATTGGCGAGCACCTGCGCCAACACCTGCTGCTGCTAGCGCGCACCTTCCTCGAAGAAATCCACGTCGCGCGCGTGGTGCTGCTGACGGAAACCGCACAGGCGGCGACCGAACTGGCAGCCGAACTTGCTGACTACGAGTCCGCCGGGCGCTTCGTCGTCATCCCGACCGGCGGCGATATCGAGGGCGGCATTGATCGAGCGATGGCGGAGTATGGTCGCCCCGGTCCGGTGATTTCGACGCCCTTCCGCCCGCTGCCAACCCGCGCTCTCAGCGCCCGGAACGGCGACTGGAGCGATGTGTTGACGACTGCCGAGTTCGAGGAACTGGTTGAACAGCATATCACCCATCACTTCCGTGTGGCGCGCAAGGCGGGGTTGATCGAGGGCGCGAACGTTACGCTGGTGACGCCGCCAACCTCGGCGCGCTCGACATCCGAGGAGTTCGCGCTGGCAAACTTCGTCAAGACGACGCTCCACGCGCTTACCGCGACTGCTGGCGCCGAAAGTGAACGCACCATGCCGCACGTGCCGGTCAATCAGGTGGACCTGACGCGGCGCGCGCGCAGTGAGGAGCCGCGCACGCCGGCAGAAGAGGAAGAGGAATTGCAGCGCTTTGTGAATGCGGTGCTGCTGACGAGCGCGCCGCTGCCGACGCCGCTCGAAAGCCGCTACCGGGCGCGCATTTACCGCGGCAATGCGATTACGGTGTAAACAAATCCAGGGATCTTGTCAGGAGAAAAGGACCTATGACCACCATCGAATCTGCTCTTCGCCCGCCGCGCATCAATCCGGTGCGCACCCGCGCCGACTGGGAGGCGCAGCGCCAGGCTGCGCTCACCGATCCGGGCGCGTTCCATGGCGCAATCGCTCGCAGCGCCATCCACTGGTACGACCGTCACCTTGGCGCATGGATCACCTGGGATGAAGAGGGTGGTTGCTGGAAAGGATTGCGTCACAGCGACGGCGCACCGGTCGATGCGCCCTACGGGCCGGATTACGAACCGTGGGAGCGCGCGTTCAACGGCGATGATCCGCCCTTCTATCGCTGGTTCGAGGGCGGGTTGACCAATGCCTGCTTCAACGAGGTGGATCGCCATGTCCTCACCGGCTATGGCGATGAGGTGGCGTTCTACTTCGAGGGCGACCGCTGGGACTCGTCGCTCAACAATGGGCGCGGCGGTCCGGTCGTCAGTTTTGCCGTGACACGCAAGCAGTTGATGCTCGAAGTTGTCAAGGCGGCGCAGGTGTTGCGCGACCTGGGGCTGAAAATGGGCGATCGCATCGCTCTGAACATGCCCAACATCATGGAGCAGCTCTACTACACCGAGGCTGCCAAGCGCCTGGGCATCATCTATACGCCAGTGTTCGGCGGCTTCTCCGACAAGACCCTGAGCGACCGCATCCACAATGCTGGCGCACGACTGGTGATCACCAGCGATGGCGCCTATCGTAATGCGCAGGTTGTTCCCTATAAAGAGCAGTATACCGATCAGGCGCTCGATAAGTTCGTGCCGGTCGAGACGGCGCTGGACATCATCGCAGCGGCGCTGAGCGGCAGCGAGGGTTCGCCTGTGCCAGGCGCGGCGCTGCTGACGCCGGATCAGATTGAGCATATCCTCAACCAGGTGCGCGCGGCGCTCAAAGACGACATCACCATCGAGCGCAGCGACGCGATGCGCGCTGTCGGGCGCGCCATCGAGAGCCTGACCGGCGTTGATGCGCTGGTGCAATCACGCGCGCGCACCGCCGTTGCACAGGCGCTGGTCAACACCCCGCCGCGCGTCGATGCCGTCATCGTTGTGCGCCACACCGGGCAGGATATTCTGTGGCGACCGGAACGCGACCGCTGGAGCCACGAGTTGACCGCCAAGGCGCTGGAGACCGTTCTGGCGAATGCGCGCGCCGCAGGCGTCGAGGTTCACAGCGAAGAAGAACTACTCAACCTGCCGACCGATCAGTTCGTGAAGGCGCTGTACGCCACCAGCCGCGCCGAACCGCTCGATGCGGAATACCCGATGTTCATCATCTATACGTCGGGCAGCACCGGCAAGCCCAAGGGCGTCGTCCACGTTCACGGCGGGTATGTCGCTGGCGTCGCCTACACGATGAAGGTCAGTTTCGACGCCGAACCGGGCGATACGATCTATGTCGTCGCCGATCCGGGCTGGATCACCGGACAGAGTTACATGATCTGCGCCACGCTGACGACGCGCTGCACCGGCATCATTACCGAAGGATCGCCGGTCTTCCCGTCCGCCGGGCGCTTCGCCAGCATTATCGAACGCTACAAAGTGCGCGTCTTCAAGGCGGGCGTGACCTTCCTCAAGACGGTCATGTCCGACCCGCAGAACACGGCGGATGCGCGCCAGTACGATATGTCGTCGCTGCGCGTCTGCACCTTCTGCGCCGAGCCGGTCAGCCCTGCCGTACAACAGTTCGGCATGGAACTGATGTCGCCGCAGTATATCAACTCGTACTGGGCGACCGAGCATGGCGGCATCGTCTGGACACACTTCTACGGCAACGATGACTTCCCGCTGCGCCCCGATGCGCATACCTACCCGCTGCCCTGGATCGCTGGCGAGGTCTGGGCGCTCGAAGGCGGCGACCGCGACGCGACCGGCGCCGAAACGCCGCGCTACCGCATCGCCGACTACGAGGAGAAGGGAGAAATTGTCATCACCGCGCCCTACCCCTATCTGACGCGCACGATCTGGGGCGACGTCAAGGGGTTCGAGGCGTGGGTCGCCGCCTGGCAGAGCGGGGGCGCCACGAACGCTCCCCGCTGGCGCGGCGATGCTGAACGCTTCATCAAGACCTACTGGCGGCGCGGTCCTAACGGCGAATGGGGCTACATCCAGGGCGACTTCGCTATGAAGTACACCGACGGCTCCTTCACGCTGCACGGTCGCTCCGACGACGTGATCAACGTGTCGGGGCACCGCATGGGCACCGAGGAAATTGAAGGCGCTATCCTGCGCGACAAGATCATCACGCCGGAGTCGCCAGTCGGCAACTGTATCGTTGTCGGCGCGCCGCACCGCGAGAAGGGACTGACGCCGGTCGCATTCATCCTGACGGCGCCAGGGCGCAAGTTGACCGGCGAAGATCGCCGCCGCCTCAATGAACTGGTGCGCAACGAAAAGGGCGTGGTCAGCGTACCGGAAGACTATATCGAGGTCAGCGCCTTCCCGGAGACGCGCTCCGGCAAGTATATGCGGCGCTTCCTGCGCAACCTGATGCTCGATGAGCCGCTTGGCGACACTACCACGCTGCGCAATCCCGAGTCGCTGAAGGAGATTGCGGAGAAGATCGAGGTATGGAAGCGCAAGCAGCGCATGGCGGAGGAGCAGCGCATCTTTGAGCGTTACCGCTACTTCCGCATTGAGTACCACGCAGTGCGTGAACGGTGGGCGCCTTCGGGCAATGGCAACGCGGCAGCCGAACAGAAAGCGCTGACGCAGCGTATTGCGATTGTGACCGTCACCAACCCGCCGGTCAATGCGCTCAACGAGCGCGCGCTCGACGAACTGAACACCATCGTCGATCACCTGGCGCGGCGCGAAGATGTGGCAGCTGTTATCTTCACCGGCAGCGGCACGAAGAGTTTCGTGGCGGGCGCCGACATCAAGCAGATGCTCGAAGAGATGCACACTGTCGAAGATGCGATGGCGCTGCCGAACAACGCACACCTGGCGTTCCGCAAGATCGAGACGATGAACAAGCCGTGCATTGCGGCGATCAATGGCGTGGCGCTCGGCGGCGGCATGGAGTTCGCGCTTGCTTGCCACTACCGTGTCGCCGATTCGCACGCCGAGTTTGGTCAGCCGGAGATCAATCTGCGGTTGCTGCCAGGGTACGGCGGTACGCAGCGCCTGCCGCGTCTGCTCTTCAGTCGCCGCGGCGAGCCAGGGTTCGTCAAAGCGTTGATGATCATCATGGGCGGGCGCACCTTGAACGCTGAACGCGCCTATGAGATTGGACTGGTTGATCGGGTGGCGCACAGGACTGAGGATGCGCTCACGCTCGCCACCCGAATGGCGCGTGAGATCATTTTGACTGCGGGCAATGGCAAACCGGTTGAACGGAAACCGGCTGAACTTCGTGTTGTCCCGGATACGTCGGACGATCCGCTCACGTTCTTTGCGCCGTTCCACGATCCAGCAACGGCAGGCGAGCGACTGTGGCCTCCGCTGCGCGAAGCGTATGCGCTGCGCCGCCAACTGACGGCGCAGTGGGAAGCGCCTGACCCGGCAATGGCGGAATTGCTCGAAAAGGCGCTGCAAAACCCGCTGATCACGCGCCTCACCAGTCAGGCGCAGTGGGCTGGGCGCTCAAAGGCGATCGAACGGATCATCGATGCGCTGCGCACTGGTTTCACGAAAGGCATGCTGGCAGGTCTGGAACGTGAGGCGCGCCTGTTCGCCGAAGCAGTTGTTGCTCCTGATGAAGGCAAGATTGGAATTCAGGACTTCCTGGACAAGCGCAACGCACCGTTGCCGACGCGCCGCCGCCTCCATCTCACACCCGATGAGGAGAAGCGGTTGATCGACGCTGGTATGCTCCTGCCGATTGGGGCGCCATTCTTCCCCGGCGTTACGCCGATCCCTGTGGCGCAATACGCGATGGCGGCTGTGCGTGATGAAGTCACCGGCGCGCCAGTCCATGGCGATCCGATCAAGGCAGAGAAGCAGATCATTATCCCGGTCGATAAACCTGGTCCGAACGATGTTTTGCTCTACATTCTGGCATCAGAAGTCAACTTCAACGATATCTGGGCCATCACTGGCATTCCGGTCAGTCTGTTTGATGAGCACGACCGTGACTGGCACGTGACTGGCTCCGGTGGCATTGGATTGATTGTCTCGGTAGGCGAGGAAGTCAAACGCGAAGGACGGCTGAAGGTCGGCGATCTGGTGTCGATCTATTCCGGGCAGAATGATCTCCTCTCCCCGATGGTCGGCCTCGACCCGATGGCGGCGGATTTCGTGATCCAGGGGTATAATACGCCCGATGCGTCGCACCAGCAGTTTATGGTGGCGCAGGCGCCGCAGTGCTTCCCGGTGCTGCCTGACCTGACACTCGAGGCTGCCGGGTCGTATATGCTAACTCTGGGCACCATCTATCGTGCGCTCTTTACTACGCTTAAGATCCGGCCCGGTCGTCGTATCTTTGTCGAAGGCGCCGCAACCGGCACCGGACTTGACGCAACCCGTTCGGCAGCGCGCAATGGGTTGTACGTCACCGGCATGGTCAGTTCGCAGGAGCGCGCTGCAGTGGTGCGCGCCGCTGGTGCGATCGGAACCATCAATCGACGCGATCCGCGCTACGCGGGCATCTTCACCCGCGTGCCAGAAGATCCGGCAAAGTGGGCGGAGTGGGAAGCGGCTGGCCGTCCCCTGCTCGAAGACTACCGGGCGCAGAATGGCGGGCACCTGGCGGATTACGTCGTATCGCACGCTGGCGAAACGGCATTCCCGCGCAGCTTCCAGTTACTCGGCGAGCCGCACGATGGTCATATTCCAACCCTGACGTTCTACGGCGCATCGAGCGGCTACCACTTCACCTTCCTCGGCAAACCAGGCGCCGCTGATCCGGTGGAGATGCTGCGCCGGGCAGGGTTGCGCGCCGGTGAAGCGGTGATGATCTACTACGGCGTCGACGACCGGACGTACCTGGGTGATGAGGGGTATGAGTCGGGTGTTGCGCCGGATGCCCTGGAGCGCCGCGCAACCCTCGTCGATCAGGTTGGACTGGAAGCAATCGAGTCGGCGCGTGCAATTGGCGCACGCATTGTGGTAGTCACCTACACCGATGCACAGCGCGAATTCGTGTTGAGCTTGGGCTTCGGTGCAGCGCTGAAAGGCGTTGTGAGCCTGGAAGAGTTGCAGCGCCGCTACGGCGATGAGTTCGAATGGCCTGAAACCATGCCGCTACTACCCGATGCAAAGAGTGATATTGATGCATTCAAGGCGGCAGTGCGGCGCTTCAACGACCTGACGTTCAAGCCGCTGGGTACGGCGATTGGGCAGTTCCTGCGCAGCAACGACAACCCGCGCGGGTATCCCGATCTGATCATCGAACGCTCCGGTCACGACACACTGGCAGTCAGCGTTATGCTGATCAAACCGTTCACCGGGCGCGTTGTCTACTTCGAGAACATGGACGGCCAGCGCTACTCATTCTTCGCCCCACAGGTCTGGATGCGCCAGCGCCGGATCTATATGCCGACGGCGAATATCTGGGGCACGCACCTCTCGAACGCCTATGAGATTGTGCGCCTGAACGACGAGATCAGCGCCGGTCTGTTGAGCATCACCGAACCGACGCTGGTGGAGTGGAACGACCTCCCGCAGGCGCATCAGGCGATGTGGGAGAACCGCCACCAGGGAGCGACGTATGTCGTCAACCATGCCTTGCCGCGCTCCGGTCTCAAGGACAAGGACGAACTGTACGAGGCGTGGTCCGAGATGCTCCAGAACCCGGAACATGGGGTATAATCGTCTGCCGTAGGCGAGAGGTAAGAGGTAAGAGGCAAGAGGTAAGAGGGTTGCAGCCGGAAGGTGGCAGGTAGGGGCGCGCCGCTGGCGCGCCCAGGCGCACGACCGTGCGACGTTTCACGTGCCGTGGGGCGCGCCGGATGGCAGGGAAGTTGAAGGTCAGGAAAGTGGCAAGGTGGGAAGGTGGAATGTCCTAACCCCTACCCAGTGAAAGGCGCCTGTTTCGAGAGAAAGCCCGGATATGTTCAACAAAGTGCTCATCGCCAATCGTGGCGAAATTGCAGTCCGCATCGTCCGCGCCTGTCACGAACTTGGCGTGCGAGCGGTGGTGGCATACAGCGAAGCCGATAAGTACTCGCTTGCGGTGCGCTTGGCGGACGAAGCTGTCTGCATCGGTCCTGCCGCGTCGGCAAAATCGTATCTCAATCCCTCGGCGCTGATCAGCGCTGCGCTGATGACCGGCTGCGAAGCCGTTCACCCCGGCTATGGATTTCTTTCGGAAAATCCGTACTTTGCTGAGATCTGCGCCGAGTACAAACTGAAGTTTATCGGTCCCGACGCCACAGCCATCCGGATGATGGGGGACAAGGCGCTCGGCAGGAAGACGATGCGTGATGCCGGCGTGCCTACGGTGCCGGGGTCGCGCGGGGAACTGCGCACCCTCGAAGAGGCGGTCGAGGTGGCGCATCAGATCGGCTATCCGGTGCTGCTCAAGCCATCCGGCGGCGGCGGCGGGCGCGGTATGCGCGTCGCTCAGAACGAGACCGAGTTGATCAAGGCGTATCCGACGTCGAAAGCCGAAGCCGAGGCGGCATTCGGCAACGGCGCTCTGCTCATGGAAAAATACCTCCCGCAGGTGCGCCACGTCGAAATCCAGGTGCTGGCAGACCAGTATGGACACGCCATCCACCTCGGTGAACGCGATTGCTCGTCGCAACGCCGCCACCAGAAGATCGTCGAAGAAGCGCCCTCGCCAGCCGTCGATGCTGATCTGCGCGCACGTATGGGCGAAGCGGCGCTCAAAGGCGTTCACGCTATCAATTATGTCAATGCGGGCACCATGGAGTTCCTGCTCGATCCCGACGGCAATTTCTACTTTATCGAGATGAACACCCGCATCCAGGTCGAACACCCGGTCACCGAGCTGGTCACCGGCATCGATCTGGTCAAATGGCAGTTGCGCATCGCGGCTGGCGAACCACTGACGATCCAGCAGTCGGATGTGGTGATGCGCGGGCATGCCATCGAGTCGCGGATCAACGCCGAAGACCCGGACCGCGATTTCATGCCGTCGGGCGGCGAGATCGAGTACTACCTGCCGCCCGGCGGACCGGGGGTGCGCGTCGACTCGCATCTCTACGCCGGGTATTCGCCGCCAGGATACTACGACTCGCTCCTGGCGAAACTGATTGTCTGGGGCGCTGATCGCAACGAGGCGCTTGCCCGCCTCGAACGCGCACTGCGCGAATTCGTCATTACCGGCATCTACACGACGATTCCGTTCACCCTGGCGATGCTCGAAGATCCGCCGTTCCGCGAAGGACGGATCTCCACGCGCTATGTTCCCGACCTGGTCCAGCGCATTAAGGAGAGTAAACTGGAGTAGACGGATATCTGGAAAAACTGCGCAACAGTTCCGAGGGCGCAGGAACCTGCGCCCTCGAACGTCATTTCTGAAAGATTTTATGACGAACAAAATCATCGCACCCGCACTGGAATGGCCCCGCCTGCTGGAACAGGCAAAAGCGATTGTCCCCGAAGCATTCGACGAAGACAGCAATCCGCTCAACCTGATCCACGGCGAGTGGGGCTTTCCAGGGCATCCCAAGACATTTCTGTCGCCTGTCGATGGAACCATCCTCGGCAATTACCCGATGATCGACCTGGACACGGCGCGGCGCGCGGTCGCCGCCGCTGCGGCTGAGTTCGGCGCGTGGTCCACAACCGATCTCTCCGAACGCCAGCAGCGCGTCGATGCCTGTGTACGCCTGCTGCGCCAGCATTGCGAACTCATCGGCCGGTTGCTGATGTGGGAGATCGGGAAGCCCTACGCGCAGGCGATGACCGATGTGGACCGCTGCATCAGCGGCGTCGAATGGTACGTCGAGCAGATTCCGGCGATGATGGAAGGGCGCAAGCCGCTCGGACTGATCTCGAACATCGCTTCGTGGAACTACCCGTTGTCGGTGCTCGTTCATGCCATGCTGGTGCAGACGCTGGCGGGCAATCCGGTCATCGCCAAAACCCCCAGCGACGGCGGACTCTTCGCGCTGACGGTGTCGATGGCGCTCGCGCGGCGCTGCGGTTTGCCAGTCTCACTGGTGAGCGGCTCCGGCGGCAGGCTCTCCGAGGCGCTTGTGCGTGGACCGGAGGTGGCATGTCTGGCGTTCGTCGGCGGCAAAACCAACGGGCGCGACATCGCTGCCAGCCTCTACGACCGCGAGAAACGCTACATGCTCGAGATGGAAGGCATCAACGCCTATGGCATCTGGCAGTTCAGCCAGTGGGACATGCTGGCGAAACAACTGCGGCGCGGCTTCGACTATGGCAAGCAGCGTTGCACCGCCTATGTCCGCCTCGTGGTGCAACGCCAGTTGTTCCCACAGTTCCTCGACGCCTATCTACCGGTGCTCAAATCGCTGCGGATCGGCAACCCGACGCTGGTTGAACACCCGGAGGCGCCGCTGCCCGTCCTTGATTTCGGACCGCTGATCAACAGTCGCAAAGTTGATGAATTGCAGGTGCTGATCAGCGAGGCGATCGGCGGCGGCGCGATCAGCCTGTATCAGGGAACGCTGCGTGACGAGGATTTCCTGCCCAATCAGGATATTTCCGCGTATATGGCGCCGGTCTCGCTGCTGAACGTTCCTCGCAATGCGCGGCTCTATCACAATGAGCCGTTCGGTCCGGTCGATACGATTGTGGTGGTGGATAGCGTCGAAGAACTGATCACCGAGATGAACATTTCCAACGGGTGTCTCGTTGCATCAGTCGCGTGCGACAATGAACGTCTGGCGCAACAGATCGCCGCCGAGGTTCGTGCCTTCAAGGTTGGCATCAACGCCATCCGCTCGCGCGGCGACCGGGACGAAGTGTTTGGCGGCATCGGGCAAAGCTGGAAGGGATGCTTCGTCGGCGGCACATATCTGGTACAGGCGGTCACCGTCGGGCCTCCCGGCGAGCGGTTGTACGGCAACTTCCCTGATTATACGCTCCTGCCAGAGAAGCGGTGACGGAAGGCGCCGCTGTTGGTGCAGGTCTGAGACGCGCCCTAATGGTCTCCGACGGGGTAGATGCCGAAAACGCGCTTTGTGGCTGAAAGGAGACAATGATGGATCAGAACACATTCAGAGCGCTTGTGCTGACCCAGGAAAACGGCGCAATCCACGCTGAGTTTCGCCATCTGACGAATGACGATCTGCCGCAGGGTGACACGCTGGTGCAGGTGGTCTATTCCTGCCTCAACTACAAGGACGGTCTGAACGTCACCGGCAAGGGGAAGATTTCGCGCTTCTTCCCAATGGTCCCCGGCATCGATCTGGCAGGGACCGTGATCGAAACTACCAGCCCGGACTATCATCCTGGCGATCCCGTGGTGCTGACTGGCTGGGGCATCGGTGAACGGCACTGGGGCGGATATGCACAACGGGCGCGCGTCAAAGCCGAATGGCTGGTCCCCCTGCCGGAGGGAATGACCCTGTTCCACTCGATGGCGATCGGCACTGCCGGGTTCACGGCGATGCTGGCGGTAATGGCGCTCGAAGAGGCGGGCGTCAAGCCCGGTGACCGCGAGGTGCTGGTGACCGGTGCAGCGGGCGGGGTCGGCAGCGTCGCCACTGCCCTGCTGGCGCGGCGTGGCTACCGTGTTGCGGCATCCAC
>DAOTWI010000428.1:0-1787 GCA_034436075.1 Roseiflexus sp. | reverse complement strand
GGGGTTGCGGGTCGCGCCAAAGACCGGGTTGAATGTCTGGGAACCGGCGCCAAATTCAGGGGTGTTGGTCTTGCCGATCATCATGGCGCCCGCCTTGCGCAGGCGGATCACAATCAGGTCATCGACATCGGGAACGAAATCGGCATAGATTGGCGAACCAAAGGTCGTGCGCACCCCTTTCGTTTGCACCAGGTCCTTGTGCGCCACCGGCAGCCCGTGCAGCGGTCCGACTTCATCGCCGCGGTGGAGTGCGGCATCGGCGGCGCGCGCCTGTTCGAGCGCCCGTTCCGGCAGCAGCGTGACAATTGCGTTGACATGCGGGTTTGTGCGTTCAATCTGGCGTAGGTGCGCTTCCATCACCTCGACGCACGACACCTCGTGGTTGCGCATGTGCCGTGCAAGCTCAACGGCAGTCAGAAAGCAAAGGTCGTCTGGATCTGTCATGTTACACAGCCAGGAAGAAGATAACAGCGAAGACAAGACACGCAAAGACGAACAGGGCAAGCTGGATAACGCCCATAATAATCCCGGCAGTCGCGCGTCCGCTTCCGCCGAGCCTTCCGCTCGACTCCTCGATTTCGCGGCGCGCGCGGTACCCCGCAACGATGGCAATGATCGAGAAGATCACCGGCGCCGTAAACCAGCCAAGAATGCCGAACACCAGGCTGATGGTGGCTGCTGTGCTGATCGGCGGTGTGGAAGTTCCGTAGACGCCCGGCGCATACGATGCCATCCCCGTGGCAGACGGAGGATTGGATGAAGGTATGGAGGTTGGCGCGTCGATAGCCGTATTGATGCGTTGTGCCGGCTTACCGGCGCTCGAAGTGCGGATCTGCATGCCGCAGAACGGGCAGAACGGTGCGTCTGATTCCTCGATCAGACCGCCGCAGCTCGGACATTTCATGGTCGTCCCCCCAATTCGCGCACTTTGGCGGCAATATCGGGGGCAGTAACCAGCGCCTCGCCAACCAGGACGGCATCAGCGCCCCAGGATCGCACCAGTTCGGCGTGGTCGGCGGTGAAGATTCCGCTTTCGCTGACCAGCAGCGGACGGTTGTCTGCTGGCAGAAGCGCCGCAAGACGGCGGGTCGTTTCCAGGGTTGTTGTAAACGTGTGCAGATCGCGGTTGTTGACGCCGATGATGGTTGCGCCAGCCGCCAGCGCGCGCCGCAGTTCGTCTTCGTTGTGCACTTCGACGAGCGCCTGCATGCCGAGGTCGCCGGTCAGCGCCAGCAACGTCGCCAGCGTCTCGTCGTCGAGCGCCGCGACGATCAGGAGCACGGCGTCGGCGCCGTAGGCGCGCGCCTCCACCACCTGGTAAGGGTCGATGAGGAAGTCTTTGCGCAGCAGCGGCAGCGGCGGCGCATCTCCCCGATCAAACAGAGCGCGGATTCCTTCCATATACTTCAGGTGACCCTGAAAGAAGCGGATGTCGGTCAGCACCGAGATGGCGGCGGCGCCATTGCTGGCGTAGATCCGCGCCAGCGCCAGCGGATCGAAGTTTTCGATCAGCACGCCTTTCGATGGCGACGCCTTTTTGACTTCGGCGATCAAGGCGATCGGACGGTGGGCGCGCAGCGCAGCGCCAAAGTCGCGCGGCAGAGGGGCGGCGTCTGCACGGGCGCGCATCTGTTCGTAGGGTATTTTGATGCGCTGTCGTTCGACTTCGGTGCGCTTGTGCGCGAGAATGCGGTTGAGAACTGTGTCCATGGCGTGAGAACCGAGAACTGAGAACCGAGAACTGAGAACCGAGAACCGAGAACTGAGAACTGAGAACTGAGAACTGA
>DAOTWI010000427.1:0-15449 GCA_034436075.1 Roseiflexus sp. | reverse complement strand
ACCCGCCTGCGCGGGTGGGGAAGCGTCGACGCAGGCCGACGCCCGGTGCGCACGCGCCCCGAGACGCGGTTTCAACCGCCAGCCAGGATATGCCGATCTTAATAGAGCGTAAGAACAGCCACACAATCTGCTACCCTGTGTCGATATGCTTTGTAGTACAGATCAACGTTCAACCTTTCGACGTTCAACCTTCCAACCTTCAACTTTCAACCTCCCCGCCCGCCTGATTCATGGCGGCTTTGTATGTGAATCGATGCGATTTTGTGATCCATAGACGAACGCCATGAACTATACTTCCCTAGAGGGAAGGCGTTAGACACTAGATAAATCGAGAATATGATGAGACGGACACACGCGCTTCTGTTTTCTCGCACATCACGACAATCGCCTTCCTTGCTCTACGATACAATCCATTCTCTTGCCACAATTGTCATCTCCGTCATTCTGAGCCTGGCAACCAGTGTCGTCATTGCACGAGGTCTCGGACCCGCAGCCAAAGGAAGCGTCGATCTGATCATAGCGACGACAAATTTGCTGGTGATGGCTTTTGGACTATCGTTGCCATCCGGCATTGTCTATGTCATCGCTCGTGGTCGCGCAGCGATCAGATCCCTGCTCCTGCACCTTGTCGTCATTGCCTTTTTCCAGACGGTGCTTGCAGGCGCTTTTCTGGCGCTCATTCTGCAATCTGACATCTCTGCAGCAATCTTGCCGTTAGAGACTCAGAAATGGTCATTCTGGCCGATTGTTTTGCTCATACTTGCCAACTTACTTTCAGGGTATTTCTTTGGTATTCTTGCGGGGCTTCAGCAATTTCCTAGAGCAAATCTTTATGGAATGATCGGAAAGATCGTTTATTTCTTTATGATACTCTCTTTATTTCTTTTTCGAGAGAAAGCAACAGATCTTTTTAGTAACTATACAGTCACCTGGATTATCACTTTATCTTCAGTCATATCTGTTTTGATTTTTTTGATACCAACGATGTCAACAATCTCTGTATCAAGTCGTCACGAGAGCGGGCTAAAGGAGGTATTCTTATACTCTATACCGGCTTATTTTGCTAACGTTGTCCAATACCTTAGTTATCGTCTTGATATTTTTATAGTAAATCTTTTTTTGGGAGTGAGAGAGGTAGGATTGTACACCCTTGCTCTAAATATATCTCAGACCATCTGGTTATTCTCCGGCACCATTTCAAATGTTTTATACCCAAATATAGCCTCTTCCTCGGATATTGCCGCTACGATACAGCGAACTTCCCGAGTTGCAAAACTAACCTTATGGTCAAATGTCGCAATCGCTCTTGTTATTGCAGTTACCGGCAAAGGACTGTTGCCTTTTGTATTTGGATTGGAGTTTCAGGAAAGCATTCCTTCACTGCTCTGGTTGCTTCCGGGAGTTGCCGCCTTTGGAATTACGAACGTGGTAAGTTCATATGTGGTCGGAATTGGAAAGCCACGATTGACCTTTTTGTTTGCGGTTGTCTGTCTGGTTGTTATGGTCACTCTGGATGTATTCCTCGTCCCCTTGTGGGGGATCGACGGAGCTTCGATTGCGAGTAGCATCGCATACTTTGTCACGACTCTGGTGAGTATCGCTGTGTTTGTTCGGGAAAGCGGGGCCAATCCTGTACATATGATGGTTCCCGATAGAGAAGACCTGCAGATTGTCATTGGCTTCGTGCGACGCACAATGTTGACAAATAAGTAGTTTTTCTCACTGTGTGGAGATCAAGTTTTATGCGAGCCCACCCCACCATCTGCATCATCTCCTTTTCCCCCATCGCCCGCGATGCGCGTGTGCTGCGCCAGCTAGACTACCTGGCGCCACACTACGACCTGGTCGTGCTGGGGTACGGCGCGCCGCCGCGGCGCTGGCAGAATGTCGAAGGCGTGCGCTGGTTCTCTGTCGATCCGCCGCGCTGGTATGAGATGCAACACCTCAGAGCGCTGCTGGTAGCGGGCAGGGTGTGGCAACCATCCACATGCTATGAACTCTGGTACTGGCTGCAACGCCTCTATCGCCAGGCATTCGAGCAACTTCGACACACGCGCATTGATCTGGTCTTCGCCAACGACTGGTCGGCGCTGCCGCTGGGATGGCGGCTGGCAGCGCGCTGGCATGCGCCGCTGATCCTCGACCTGCACGAGTATGCGCCGCTCGAATGGGAAGAACAGTGGAAATGGCGGTTGTTCGTTGCGCCGATGACGGTCTACTTCTTGCGCCAATACGCCGTTCACGCCGATGCAACGCTGACTGTCGCGCCAGAGATTGCGCAACGCTACAGCGAGGAGTTTGGCTTTCTGCCTACGGTTGTGTTGAATGCACCCGAATATATCACCGTAGACGATCACACGGTCGATCCCCAAACGGTGCGCCTGATCCACCACGGCGGCGCACTCCGCGCGCGTGCGCTGGAGTCGATGATCGAGACGCTCCGCCTCTGCGATCAGCGCTACCATCTCTCGTTTATGCTCGTCGGCGATGAAGGATACATCGGGCATTTACGCGCCTATGCCGACCGCGTTGCGCCAGGGCGGGTTGAGTTTCTCGACCCGGTCGCGCCCGATCAGGTTGTGCCGCGCATTGCATCGTTCGACATGGGGATCTATTTGCTCCAACCGACGAACTATAACAACAGCATCGCGCTGCCCAACAAACTGTTCGATTTCATCCACGCCGGTCTGGCGGTCTGTGTGGGTCCGTCCCCCGGTATGTCAACGTTTATCCGCGAGTGGCAGTGCGGCGTGGTGGCGCCGTCGTTCGATCCGGCGGAGGTCGCAGCAACTCTCAACCGTCTCAGCAGCGACGACATCCAGGCGATGCGCCGCGCCGCGCGCGTCGCTGCAGCCAGGATCAATGCGTCCACCGAGATGACGAAGGTTGTGGAATTGTGCAACCGGTTACTCCAGTGCGCGCGGTCCGCGGGGTAAACGTAAGGCGAGAGGCGCGAGGCGCGAGGCAAAGAGGCGCGAGGCGCGAGGCAAGAGGCGAGAGGCGAAAGGCAAGAGGCGAGAGGCGAAAGGCAAGAGGCGAGAGGGGAAGGGGGCAGGAGGGAAAGTGGAAAGTTGAAAGTGAAACTGCCCCTTGGTGCGCCTTCGTGTCCTTGGTGGATGGGAGAGGCGCGAGGCGACAGTGTCAAGTAAAAACGTACCCGACCTTTGAGGTCTTCGCCGTGGACCCAGGCGCGCCAGTAATCGTTGCTGGCGGGAAAAAGCTCCGCCCCTGAAGGCGCTTCGCCAGACCTCAAAGGTCTTCCAGGAAAAGACATGTGCGGCATCTACGGCATCTGGCATCGAAATGGTCGCCCCGTCGATCTGACGGCGCTGCAAACGGCGACGAGCCGCCTGCGCCATCGTGGACCGGACGATGAGGGGTATCTGCTGGCAAACCCCGCTTTGGGAACGTGCGCCTCCCACGCCGGACCAGAGACTGACCGGCGGCTGGCGCTGCCGCCGCTCGATCAGGCGCACGGCGAAGGATACACCCTGGCGTTCGGGTTTCGGCGCCTGGCAATCCTCGACCTGTCGCCCGCCGGGCATCAACCCATGGCGAGCGCCGATGGGCGCTTCTGGATTGTGTTCAACGGCGAGATCTACAACTACATCGAACTGCGCCAGGAATTGCAGCGCTTCGGGCATCGCTTCCGCAGCGGCGGCGATACCGAAGTTATTCTGGCGGCATATGCGCAGTGGGGCGAGGCGTGTCTGGAGCGCCTGAACGGGATGTGGGCGTTTGCGATCTGGGATTGTGAGCGGCGCACGTTGTTCCTGGCGCGCGACCGCTTCGGCGTCAAACCGCTCTACTACGCCGCAACCGGGCAAACCTTCGCCTTCGCTTCGGAAATCAAGGCGCTGGTTGGTCCCCATGCGTTGCCGTTCGAGCCGGAGCCGCTGGCGATCTACCATTTTCTCGTCGATGGACGCCTGCCCAGCCCGCAGCACGGCGCGACCTTCTTCGCTGGCGTGCGCGCGCTGCCGCCAGGACACTGCCTGCGCATCGACGCGGCCGCCCCCATCGCCTCACGACGCTACTATGATGTCGCGCTGCCAGACAACCATCATTACGCGCATTCGATCGACGACATTCTTGCGGCGTACCGCGACCTGTTCATCGACGCGGTGCGTCTCGAACTGCGCTCGGATGTGGCGGTCGGCACCTGTTTGAGCGGCGGGATCGACTCGTCATCGATTGTGTGTGCCGTCAATCGTCTCATGCGGCAGGACGGTCTCTCGGCGGCGCAGATCGGCGAGCGCCAGAAGACGTTCAGCGCGGTGTACGACAGCGACGGGCGCTACAACGAACGGCGACATATCGACCGGGTGTTGCGCGCCACCGCCGCCGACGGTCACTTTGTGTTCCCGACGGTCGAGCGTCTGAACGCTGACCTGGAACGACTGGCGTGGCACCAGGACGAACCATTCCAGTCAACCAGCATTTTTGCGCAATGGTGCGTGATGGGACTGGCGCGCGAACGCGGGGTGACGGTGCTGCTCGACGGGCAGGGCGCCGACGAGGTGCTGGCTGGGTACCGGCCATACGCTCGCTACCTGGGCGATCTTCTGCGCCAGGCGCGCGGGGCAACGGTTGCCAGAGAAGCGTTGCTGATCAGCGCGCGCAGCAACCAGCCTGCCATTCCTCTCCTGCGCAATGCGCTGATCTTCACCCTGCCCGCGTCCGCTATTGAATTGGCGTATGTCGGACGGCAGATGCTGCGCACGCCGTCTCCTGTGATACGTTCCGATTTTGCGGCTGAATACCGCCGCGCTGCGCTGGCGGACATCCCATCGTGGTGCGAACAATCCTCGCTCGACCGCCATCTGCGCGACGCCGTGATCGAGAGCAGTCTGCCGCACCTGTTACGCTACGAAGACCGCAATTCGATGGCGTTCAGCATCGAGTCGCGCGTTCCCTTTCTCGATCACCGGCTGGTCGAGTTCGTCTTCCAGCAGGCGCCGCATCTGCGCATTCATCGTGGTTGGACGAAATGGGTGCACCGGCAGGCGATGGAAGGATTGCTGCCCGACGCCATTGCCTGGCGCAGCGACAAAGTCGGCTTCGAAACGCCGGAAGTCGCCTGGCAGCGCGATTTACTGGCGATGCGCCCCGATCTGTTCGCCGACGGCGCCGCGAGCGGCGCGTACCTCGACCTGCCCGCCGTGCGTCACGCCGTGGAAGAGTGGTGCGCGTATGGCGGCGACACGCGCCAGGTATGGCGCTGGGTCAGCCTGGAGATGTGGATGCGCGTGTGGGGACGTTGAACGTTGAACGTTGAACGTGGGAATGTGATATGTTCAAGGTGCGAAGGTGGAAGGTGGAAGGTGGAAGGTGGAAGGTGGAAGGCGGAAGATTGAAAACCTTCCCGACCCTTGAGGCGCGCACGAGCGTCTCAGTGCCATCGTTGTGCATTGCTAGCGGTGTAGCGCGCGCCCGTTGCCTGGACTTATGAAGGCTACGAAATAAATCCGCCCCCCTCACTGCCAGATCGTGCATGCGCTGCGCTGCGGGCTAAAGCCCTCGCTCAGAACATTGAAGCCCCTTCGGGGCTTGCACGATTTCAGCCTGGCCTGGGCTTATGGTTTTTGCGAAATTAATCGGGTCCGGTCCAGCTCGCAAAGGCGGGCTTCGTTTCCCCGCGACTTGTGGTTTTTGAGAAAATAATCCGGTATTGCCCAGTTAAGCCCGCCTTCGCGGGCTTCGCTTTCCTTAGCCCGCTGCTTCAGCCGCCGGGCGGACGAACGGATAGCGGAATAATTTTTCAGGGAAGCCGCCCCGCCTCAGCGATCCAGGCTGTATAATGAACGCACGAACCATCCATAACGTCCGAGGTCGCCGATGTTCCCCGCACTGGAACGGTTGCCCGACATCTTCAAGCAATACCCGGATATCCAGGCGGTCTACCTGTTTGGCTCAGCCGTCACTGGCAGGACGCACGCCGAGAGCGACCTCGATCTGGCGATTGTCCCGCGACCGGGCGCCGGTGAACTGCCCCGGCTCGATATCCTGACCGATCTGGCGCGCGCCGGGTTCTGCCGGGTCGATCTGGTCACTCTCGACACGAACGATATTGTGTTGAAACACGAGATTGTGCGGCACAACCGGGTTATCTATCAGACGGAAGATTTCGACCGGGGAGCGTATTTTTCCAGGATCGTGCGCCAGTTTCTGGATTTTCGCCCCTACCTGGACGTCCAGCGCCAGGCATATAAACAGAGAATGCTGCATGGTCAGACCCGACGTGATCCGCAAGAGGCTGGAGAAGCTGGATGAGTATCTGGCTATTCTCCGCCAGTTACAACGATATTCGTATGATGAATTCGTCGCCAACCCCGAACGATACGGGAGCGCCGAGCGTTTTCTTCAACTGGCGATTGAGTCGCTCAATGATGTGGGAAACCACGTCGTTGCAGAGTCGAGCTTGGGAGTCGTCGATTGGTACAGCGATATTCCTCATCGGTTGCACGAAGCAGG
Source organism: Roseiflexus sp. (assembly GCA_034436075.1). Lineage (GTDB taxonomy): Bacteria > Chloroflexota > Chloroflexia > Chloroflexales > Roseiflexaceae > Roseiflexus. Next base: position 8,975 of record DAOTWI010000427.1, on the reverse strand, counting down.
CTTAATCGACGCATCCCAGGAGGAAACGTGGATCAAGATGATTGGGTTTCGCAATATCCTCGTCCATGATTATTTGAAGATTGATCGAAACATTGTTTTTCGTGTCCTGCAAGAAAATCTTGGCGATCTGGAAGGACTCAAACAGGTTTTTGTGCGATTTTTGTGACCGCTCCTTCTTCTCCTGCAAGCAGCGCCGGGTGACGGTCATCTGCGCCAACGCGCGGCTGGCAGGCGCCCATCCCGACTCGCGTCGCTCCCCCGCTTGCCGCACCTGCCCGCCGTGATGACCGTCACCACCGTCACCACTCGCCTGATCGGTACACCCGCTACTCGCAGGTGACGGTCATCTGCGCCCGATAGCCGTTTTGTACGCAGATTGATGCAATTCTGCGATTCTCCCTGGCGGGCAAAAAGGCTATACTGAACGCGGGCGAGTCAGGGTGTCCCGATATTGGGATCTTCATGCAGAGCAAGAGCGACAGAGCGATGGTTGGCGGAAATAATCGCGTCTTCGCGCCTCTGTGTGATATTTTTACCGCACGAGCGGAGATCAACCGCGATGGAGATTACAACCGACGCCAGCATTGATCGATCCGCTGCTCGCACGTCTGCAACGGCGTGGCGATGGGCGCTGCGATTGTACGCCGGTTACAGCGCGCTCTTCATCCTCTGGAACGCCTGGGTCTCGTCGGTCTATCCGAAGTGGTTGGAAGAAGCGTCGGTTGCGGTCTGGTCTCCATCAGCGCCGCTGTGGACATGGCTGGAGCGGGTTGTACTCCTTCCGCTTTTGCGCTATGATGTCATCTGGTACATCGGCATCGCACAGCACGGCTACGGTCATCGCCCTGGAGACACGGCATTTCACCCGCTCTATCCGTTCCTCACCGGTGTGCTGGGGCGGTTCCTGGGTGGAGAGTATCTGCTGGCGGCGTGGCTGATTGCGCAGGTCTGCTGCGTGGCGATGCTGGCAATGCTCTATCGCCTGGTGGCGCTCGATGATGACGATGCCACAGCGCAGCGCACCACCCTGTTCCTGATTGGCAGCCCGCTTGGCTTTTCGTTTTTGCTGCCCTACACCGAGTCGCTGCTGCTGCTGAGCATTGTTGCTGCGTTGTACGCCGGGCGGAAGGGGCGCTGGTGGCTCGCAGGAGCGGCTGGCGGCGCAGCGGCGCTCACCAAGCAACCGGGGGTAGTGGTGCTGCTGCCATTGTTGTGGGAACTCTGGCAGCAGCATCGTGCGACGGTGCGCACCACAGGCATCCGCGCCCTGATTGGTCCGCTGGCGGGGCTGTCGCTCACGCCGCTGGCGCTGCTCGGGTGGATCGTGTACCGCGCGACGCTCGGCGACGTTGCGTTTTCCTGGCGCGACCCCGGTACGCTCGTCAGCGCGCTGCTGGTGACGCCATCGTATGCCGATGTGTGGGGTGAAACCTTTAGCCGGCCCTGGGTCAATTTCGGTTATGCGCTCGATCAGTTGCAGGAGCGACCCTATTTCTACCTGCTCATCAACATGATGGTCATGCTGATCATGCTGGCGCTGACCCTTGCTGCTGCTGTGCGCGCACGACACAGTTATGCAATCTACAGTCTGGCGCTGGCTGCCATGAACCTGTCGATTGTCTATCCGCTGTGGCCCTATATGGGGATCATCCGGCGGTTTACGATTATCTTTCCGCTCTTCATTCAACTGGCGCGCTGGAGCCGATCGCCGGTTGTGCTGTGGCTGACGCTGATATGTAACGCATTCCTGTGGGCGCTGATTGCGTCGATGTATGTGCGGAATGCGTTTGTGCCCTGACGGTTGCAGGTGCGAAGGTTGAAAGTGGGAAGGTGGAATGTACCTGATCCTTGAGGTCTCCGCCGCTTAACTCCGGCCTGTTGTTGCTTGTCACTGGCGGCGGTAGGTTTCCGGCACGCTGCGAGAACTCGACTCAACCTCAAGGGTCTTGGGGGCAGGAATATGACGAGCAGGCAGAGACGTTGTGGTGCGTCCTCTCCACGCAGGTGCGACCGTAAAGGCGTTGCACCGCAACGCCTCAGACATCACGAGACAAGGCAACGTCCATGGGCATAACCACAACCCACAAACCACGTACAGAAACGGCACGCCAATGGGACGGCGCATCTACGCCCTATCTCTCCGTCGTCGTGCCGGTCTACAATGAAGAGGAAAACATCCCGCACCTTTACGAGCGGCTGACGAGCGAGATGGAACACCTCGGTCTGCCGTATGAAATCATTGCGGTCGATGATGGCAGCCGCGACCAGAGTTTTGCGCTGTTGCGCGACCTGGCGCGCGCCGACCGGCGGCTGCGGGTGGTGCGCTTCCGCCGCAACTTCGGGCAGACGGCGGCATTCTCTGCCGGATTCGACCGGGCGCGCGGCGAGGTGGTGGTGACGATCGACGCCGACCTGCAGAATGATCCAGCGGATATTGGCGCGCTACTGGCGAAGATTGAGGAAGGGTACGATGTGGTCAGCGGCTGGCGCGCGCATCGCCAGGACCCGTTCCTCAACCGGCGACTGCCATCGATTATCGCCAACCGCCTGATCTCGTGGGCGACCGGCGTTCGCCTCCACGACTATGGCTGCTCCTTGAAAGCCTATCGTCTGGAAGTGGTGCGCGGCATTCGCCTGTATGGCGAACTGCACCGCTTCATTCCCGCCATCGCCAGCTGGCAGGGCGTAACCGTAACAGAACTGCCGGTGCGTCACGCGCCGCGCCGGTTTGGTCGATCGAAGTATGGCATCAGCCGCACCCTGCGCGTTCTGCTCGATCTGGTGACCGTGCGGTTCTTGCTCAGTTACGGCACCCGGCCGATGCAAATCTTCGGGTTGCTCGGCTTGCTAGCGGGTGGCCTGGGCATGCTGATCAGCGCGTATCTGACCTGGATCAAATTAGCGTATGGCGCCGCCATCGCCGACCGGCCGCTTCTGCTGCTCGCGGTGCTGCTGATTGTGCTGGGCGTGCAGTTTATGAGCCTGGGGCTGATCGGCGAACTGGTGGTGCGCACCTACTACGAGGCGCAAGCCAAACCGATCTACGTCGTGCGCGAGGAAGTCAACAGTGATGCGTAGCGTTCTGCCGATTCGCCTCGTGCTGGTGCGCTGGCAATCGTGGGCGCTGATCGCTGTCGGCGCCAGCCTCATCGCCGTGATCCGCCATGCGTATGCCACACTCTACACCGAACCCGATCTCCAGGTCTGGTGGGTTGCGGCGCGTCTGTGGCTGGAAGGCATTGACCCTTACGGATCAGTTGGCGATCGCCTTTTGGGAACCGGATCGGGCTTTGCCTACCCCTTTCCGGCCGTGCTCATCTGCCTGCCGCTTGCGCCGCTATCGCTGGCATGGGCATCGACCGTATGGGCGCTGATGAGTCTGGCGGTCGTAGGCGCGCTGCCATTCGCGGTGCGGGAACGCCCTGACCCTCCCATGGTTGCCGCGATGCTGGCATACTTTCCGCTCTGGGCGTCGCTGGAGGAGGGTCAGTGGGGACCAATGCTGCTCCTGTGGACCCTGCTCAGCCTCTCCTGGCTGCGCAGGGAGCGCTGGCTGCTCTCCGGCGCGGTTGCAACCCTGACGCTCCTCAAGCCGAATGTGGGCATCGCGCTCCTGGCGGGAATCGCAGCATATGCGCTGTGCGCCGGCGTTCCTCGTCGCTGGTGGGCAGGTCTGGCGCTTGGGTTGCTGATCTTCTGGGTGGGAACGCAGGCGCTGGCGCCAGGCTGGCCCGCGGTATGGCTGGAGCAACTGCGCGCCTATGATGCGGAAGATCAGAACCGGATCGATGCACTCTCAATCACAGGAGCGCTGGCTGGCGTCGCGGCGATGATCTGCGCGCTCGTTGCGTGGCGGCAGCGCAATGCGTCGCTCCTGCTTGCCAGCGTTGTCACTGTGGTGATGCTGATTCTGCCAACGCGCAGTTTTTACAACCACGTTGTGCTGCTGCTGCCGATCGCGTTGTTGCCGCCGCGCATTGCGGCGCCGGTTGCGCTGCTGAGTTGGAGTGTTCTGGCGTTGCCCGTCATCAGTACAGACATAGTGTTTGCGCGTGCTGTTGCGCTTTACCTGCCGCTGGCGATGGGACTGGCTGCTGCAACATGGCAAACTCGCATCCAGGAGATGGTCCGGTCTGGTGGCTGATGAAGATAACATCCGGTCGTGCCGGAACGCTGCGGGCTGATGGTGTTTGAGCAGATAATCCGGCATCGCCGGATATAGCCCGCGCAGGCGGGCTTTGCAGCAGGCGCCCGCGGCTTCAGCCGCCGCGCGGAGAATGACGCATCATGCGCATCCTGACGCTCAATTACGAATATCCGCCCCTCGGCGGCGGCGCCAGTCCGGTGACGCGCGCGTTGTGCGAGCATCTCGCCGCCGCCGGGCATGAGGTCGATGTCATCACGATGGGCTACCAGCGCCTGCCGCGGGTCGAGATGTCCGGCGGGGTGCGGGTGATCCGCGTTCCGGCGCTGCGTCGCTCACTGGTGCGCGCCGAAACCCCCGAAATGCTGAGTTACGTGCTCGCGGCGCTGCCGCCGGCGCTGGCGCTCATCCGGCGCTGGCGCTACGATGTGGTGCATGCGCATTTCATCGTTCCGACCGGCATCCTCGCAGCTGCGGTTCGCCGAGTCAGCGGATTGCCGCTGGTGATCACCGCACACGGGTCGGATGTGCCGGGATACAACCCGGATCGCTTCACGCGCGGGCACCGCCTGATTGCCCCTGCCTGGCGCATGGTTGCGCGCAGCGCCGATGCGATCGTTTCCCCATCGCACTATCTGCGCGCCCTCATGCAGCGTGTCTGCGATCTGCCGGTCGAGGTGATCCCCTATGGCTTCGACCCGCCTCCACCGCGTCGCAGCAAGCAGAACGCTAAGCCTATCGAAGCGCGCAAACGGCGCATCCTGTTCGCCAGCCGGTTGTTTCCGCGCAAAGGCGCGCACTACCTGCTCGAAGCGCTGGCAGGGCTGCCGCTCGATGAGTGGGACGTCACCGTTGCCGGCGATGGACCGATGCTGGCGGATCTGCAAGCGCAGGCGCAGCGTCTTGGCGTGCCGGTCGACTGGCGCGGCTTCATCAAGGGCGAGCCGCTCGAGGAATTGTACGCCACCAGCGCCATTTTCGTCTTTCCTTCGACGAACGACAACTTCCCGGTGGTGCTGCTCGAAGCGCTGGCAGGCGGATGCGCGGTTGTTACTACGAATGTCAGCGGCATGCCGGAAGTCGTAGGGGAGGCAGGCATGCTGGTTCCGCCTCAGGATGTGCCTGCATTGCGCGCGGCAATCCAGCGGTTGATGAACGACGACGACCTGCGCACCGACCTGAGCGCGCGGGCGCGGGCGCGCATCGCCCATTTTGCCTGGGACGATGTGGTACGACGGTACCTGGACGTGTATCGACGGGTGGGAGCGCCATGCGCATCGTGCATGTAATCGATCATCTGGGGGCAGGAGGCGCCCAGCGATTACTCGCCGATCTGGCGCCGCGACAGCAACGACGAGGGCATTCGGTTCACGTCGTCTGTCTGCGGGGATCAACGCCGCTGAGCCAGACGCTCGAAGCGAAAGGAACGTCTGTCACGCACCTGCGCCTCAAGCGCAGCGATCCGCGCCAGGTGTCAGTTCTGTACGCATTCTTACGCGCTGCAACGCCCGACATTGTTCATGTGCATTTGACCCTCTCCTGTTTGCTGGGGCGTGTGGTTGCCGGTGCGGCGCATATTCCGGCAGTGATCGTGCATGATCACGAATCTGATGCGGAAACGTTTACCACACCTGCGCCGCTGCTGGCGTTGAAACGGCTGGCAGAACCGCGCCTGCCGCCACGCGCGGTGCGGTATATTGTCATCTCACGGAGCGCCCTGTCCTATGCGCGCGAGGTGCGCCGTTTGCCCGAATCACAGGTTGTTCTTGTGCCGAATGGGGTCGATATCGAACATCTGGAGCACGGACGGCTTGCGCCAGATGCAGCACGGCGGCAGATTGGCGTGCCAGCGGATGTTCCCCTGATTGGATTCGCAGGACGGATGGCGCGTGAAAAAGGGGTCGATCTACTCCTGGACGCGCTGATGCACCTGCCGCACGCACACGCCGCCATTGCCGGGACCGGACCGCTCGCCGATGCCATGCGGTCATACGCCAGAACGCTGGGGGTCGAGCAGCGCGCCCATTTTGTTGGATACCTCGATGATATTCGCCCGTTACTGTGGGCATGCGACGTCTACGTCCAGCCGTCGCGCCGTGAGGCGTTTGGTCTGGCGGCGGCGGAGGCGGCGGCGCTAGGCTTGCCAGTCGTGGCATCCCGCACAGGCGGATTGCAGGATATCGTGCTGGACGGAATAACCGGTATATTGGCGCGTCCTGGCGATGGAAGCGACCTGGCTGCTGCACTCGACACAATGCTGAACGATGCGAAACGAGCACGGGCGCTGGGTGAGGCGGGTCGTCAGCATGCACGGGCGCATTTCGCAATTGATACGGTGCTTGAAAGCATCGATAAAATCTATCAGGAAGTTGCTGATCATTCGGAAATGCTATGCCATACTATGATTTCTGGCGCGAAAAACAGGTGACTGCGCTTGGGCGACGCTGGGGTCGTCAGGCGGCGGAGTATACGCTGCACCTGGCGCTTCGCTATGCAGCGCCGCTCAATCGAGTCGTCGAGATTGGACCGGGACGCGGGGCGCTGGCTGATGTGTGCCGTGCGCGGGGCATACGCTATGTTGGCGTCGATGCGAACATCGGGTTGCTGGAACATCTGGAAGCTAGCGGTTCAGTATGCTCATTCGTGCCCCCAATTCCGCTGAGCAGCGCCATCTGCGATGCAGTCATCGCCAATCATGTGCTCGAACATGCGGTCGGTCTGCCGCAGGCGCAGACGCTGATTGCTGAGATGCGCCGCGTTGTGCGCCCTGGCGGTATTGTGGTCGTGACCTCGCCGGACGTGTTGTGGGAGGGTGTGGAGTTCTGGGATTGCGACTACAGCCATAATTTTGTCACCACGGCACGCCGTCTGCACCAACTCTTTCGTGACCAGGACCTGGAGGTGGCGCACCTGGGCTATGTGCATAATCACATCGAAGGAGTAGCAGGCGCCATTGTCGGGCAGATTGTTCGTCTGGCGCCATATCGCGCGCCAGGATCGACCCCGCTATCACCGCTCTATGTTGAGCAACTGTACAAGTTGCGTATGACCTTTGCGCGATCGGTCGTTATTGTCGGACAGCATCCACAGCGTTGAGCCAGAATAGGACGCTCTCCGCGATTATCAGCCGCGCCCTTATTCTCGTCGCTCTGCGAGCGTAACCGCGCCGGGATGGAAAAGGATGATATGACTGGCACACCACGTTCGCATCAATCGGTCATCCGACTGGTACAGGCGACCGTTTCGCTGGCGCTCATTCTCTGGCTGCTGGCAAACGTCTCGTGGCGTGAGACGCTGACGGTATTGGTTCAAGCCGATCTCCTGACAATGGTGGCAGCCTGTGCATTGTACTATGCGGGAGTCGCCTTGAGTTGCTGGAAGTGGGCAATCGCACTGCGCGTCGAAGCCATCCAGTCGCCGTTCGCACGCCTCTTTCGCTGGTACTTGATTGGCGCATTTGTCAACAACTTCCTGCCCACCGATGTTGGCGGCGACCTTGGGCGCGGATTCTATGCCGGGCGTTTTACCGGGCAAACCGGCGCCGTCGCACGTTCAATCATCGTCGAGCGCGCCACCGGGTTGCTGGCGATGGCAGTGCTGGCGTCCGCCAGCCTGAACTTCATCAACTGGCGGATACCTGTTGAAATACTGCTGATTGCAGCGATGCTGGCGCTGGCTGTCGCAGGAGTCGCGCTGGCAGGGCGCGCACGCCTGCCGTTCCTGACACGCATGCTCGACAAAATGCGCGAAAGCGGAGCGCGTTATGTTCAGGCGCCGGGATCGCTTACGGTGATGCTGGTTCTATCTTTCGCTTTTCAGGTCCTGGCAGGCACAGGGGTCTGGTTGAACATGGTTGCCGTAGGCGTACATCTCCCCTTCCTCACCGTTGTTCTGGCAGCAGCGCTGGTGGGTCTGGCTGGTCTGCTCCCCATATCCATCAATGGCTGGGGTGTGCGGGAAGCGCTGATCGTGACGCTGCTCACCCCTTTTGGCGCCCCGCCTGATCGTCTCCTCGCCGCTGCGCTGCTCGGTCGCTTTTTGCTGCTGCTCGTAACTCTGGCAGGCGGCATTCTGCTCCTCTTCGAGCAACGCATCGCTCTTGCACGTGAAGGGAAGGACGAACTGGCGTGACACACCCGCGTTCCGCTCTCCGCGATCCGTTCCTCTGGATCGCTATCCTGCTGATCGGCGGCATGCTCGGCTGGTTGAGCGTTGCGCGCTACAACGGCTTCAACGCTGGCATGTACGATCTGGGCAATATGGCGCAGGCGATCTGGAGCGGTGCGCGTGGTGAGCCGCTGATCTACTCCCGTCCCGAAGGTTTGCGCGCGTCACGCCTGGCAGGGCATGTCGAGATCGGCTACTTCCTGTTTGCGCCGCTCTATGCGCTCTGGCCCGATCCACGCACGCTGCTGATTGCCCAGGCGGCGCTCTTTGCTCTCGGCGCCATCCCGGTGTACCGCATTGCCTGGCGACGCATCGACGCACCGCGCGATGGGGAACGCGCCACGCCGTATGCGGCGCGCTGCCTGACGCTGATCTACCTGCTCTATCCAACGGCGCAGACCAGTGTGCTCTTCGATTTTCACGCCGATACGGTTGCGACGCCGCTAATCCTGTATGCGCTCGATGCGCTCGACACGCGCTCCTGGCGCTGGTTCGCGCTCTGGGTGGCGCTGGCGCTCAGTATGAAGTTCTATGTCGCCGCGTTGGTCGTGGGTGTCGGCGTTGTCCTGTTTGTATGGGAAGGGCAGCGCCGCGCCGGGATGCTGACCGCGCTCGCTGGCGGGGTCTATGGCGCGCTGGCGTTCTTCGCCGTCCGGCCGCTGTT
>DAOTWI010000426.1:0-5303 GCA_034436075.1 Roseiflexus sp. | reverse complement strand
GTTCTCAGTTCTCAGTTCTCAGTTCTCAGTTCTCAGTTCTCGGTTCTCAGTTCTCAGTTCTCAGTTCTCGGTTACTCAATGCTGCTCATCGTTCGCACAACCCGGCATCGCTACATTGTCCGGCGCGAAGACGTTGCGACCCTCCGCGCTGTCAACCGGCGCGCCAGCAATGATCAGGAGGAAGACGCCGATCCATCCTCCATCGCAGTAGAATTAGGGGCGCTGCTCGACCCGGAAGACGTCAGCGAAATGCAGCGGCGCCATGCCTTAATCGTTCCTCTGCGACGACGCACTATTGCGCTGCTCGTCGATGCGGTGGATAACCTGGTTGACCATGCCGTTGTTCAACCATTGCCGCCGCTGCTGCGCGAACGTCTGCGTGAACCGTGGGCGACGGGCGTGCTTATGCTTGATGAACATCCGGTGGTGCAACTCGATGTGCGCGCAATTGCACGCAGTGTTCTGCTGAGAAGAACACGCGATACAGAACAGAAGTGAGCGTTGTATGGAACAGGTCTCGAATCAGCAGATGTTTGCCAGTGTCATTACCAATCCGCAGAGCCAGGACGCAGACCGCGCCCGGGTGTTGACGCATCTGACCATGGTGTTCGGCGGCGTTGCCGGGGTTGGGTGCATCCTGGTGATTGTCCTTGCGCTGATCGGCATTATGCCGCAGCAGGTGGTCGGCGCCGCTTTTGGAGTGATTGCGATGGTGGCGGCGATTGCTGGCGGCACGCTCGGCGCGCTGCGCGCGGGCAGGCATACGGCAGCATCGAATATCTTCCTGTACGGCTCACTCATCTATGTCATCGGCATGATCTATCTGGCTGGCGGCGTGTCCGGTCCTGCCGGAGTCGCATTTCTGTTCCCGATTGTGGTTGCCGGTCTGTTTGGGCGAGCGGCGGAGAGTCCGCGTCTGTTCAGCGTGGCGCTCGTGTCGTATGTCGTCCTTGCCATCGCAGAAACCGCTGGCGTCATACAACCACAGAACGACCTGCCGGGACTGCCGCGCACCGTGGCGTTCGTCATTTTCTTCACCAGCGTCGGCGGCTTGTTGACCTACGTGGCGTCCCTCTGGTCGACGAGTACGATGCGCTTTCTGGATCAAACCAGAGTGCAATCGGAAGAGTTGTACGAAACCAATCAGCGGTTGATCGAAAAGAATATTCAACAGGTCGAATTGGGGAGCGAACTGTCGGCAGCCGCGACTGAACTGCTGCGCGCCTCGCACGAGCAGGCAAGCGGTGCATCCGAGCAGGCGAGCGCCGTGTCGCAGGTGAGCACCACTATCGAAGAGTTGGGTTCAACAGCCCGGCAGATCGCCATCGCCGCCGAGCAGGTGGCGGAAGCGGCGCGGCAGACGCTCGAGAACCTGAGCGAAGGTCAGGAGGCGGTCGATAAGAGCATTCAGGCGATGGACCGCATTCGCAGCCGCATGCAGGACGTATCGGCGCGCGTGTTGAACCTCGGCGAACGGTCGCAGCAGATCGGCGAAATCATCGACCTGATCAACGACCTTTCTGATGAGACGCACCTGCTGGCGCTCAACGCCGCCATCGAAGCGGCTGGCGCCGGTGAACATGGTCGCCGGTTTGCGGTGGTTGCGGCTGAGGTCAAGAGCCTCGCCAACCGCGCGCTAGTCGCCGCCAAAGAGGTCAAAGGCGTCATCGCCGAGATTCAGCAAGCGACGAATGCAGCCGTGCTGGCTGCCGAAGAGGGCGGCAAGGAAGTCGCCGCTGGCGTCGAACTGGCGCACAGCGCCGGTCAGGTGATGGACGCGATCGTGATGGTGGCGGAACGCACCGCGCAGAGCAGCGCCGAAATTAACCTGGCGACCGCGCAGCAGCAGAGCGCCAGCGAACAGGTGGTGGAGACCATGCGCGAGATCGCTGATGTGGCGCGCCGCACTGCGGCTGGCGCGCGTCAGGTGCAGGACGCCGCACAACGCCTGACCGCCATCGCCAATCGCCTGCATGGTCTCTCTCAGGACGGGAGCGCGCGGCTGCGCTGACACGGAAGGAACTATTGAACAGGTATGGATCTGGCGTCGTTCTACAGCCAATTTCGCGATGAAACGGCGGAGAACATCCGCATCGTCACCGAAGGTCTCATGGCGCTCGAAGGCAATGGCCTTGAAGATGAAACCCGCCGTGAGCGGATCGACGCCATCTTTCGCGCCATGCACACCATCAAGGGTTCGGCGCGCATGCTCGGACTCGAAGACATCGGCAAAGTTGCGCATACCTGCGAGCATATTCTGACAGCGGTGCGCGATGGACGGCGCACACTCGATCGCTTTCTGACCGACGAACTGTTGAAGGGGAGCGACGCGATCCTGGAATTGCTGGCTGCTGCAATCGATGGGAAACCGTTGTCGATCGATGTTGAGACCCTGACAAGCCGCCTCGGACGGGGACTGCCGCAACCTTCGCCCTCAACCGAAGCGCCAGAGACGCCCCTGGCTGAAACGCCGGTAGCGCCTCTGGCTGAAGCGCCGCAATCGCCAGGTGATGAGGGAGTGCCGCACTCTGCGCCAAAAGGAGGGCGCGAACGCGCGCGCCAGACAGTGCGGGTGCGAGTGGATCGACTGGATCGGTTGCTGAACCTGGCGGGTGAGTTGTCGATCGGCAGGCAGATCGAAGAGGCGCACCTTCAGGCGCTGGAGGAATTGAAAGGGCTGCTCGAACGCCAGCAACGCTCGTTGCTGACCCTCGAAGCCGAACTGCGGCGCGTGCGCCTTGCACCAACCCAACGCGAGTTGTTCGACCGCGAAATGAACGGCGCCCTGAACGCAGGCGAACGCGCCAACACCATCGTCCGTGCGCAACTCGAACGCATCGGTCAGCACACGACGCACAAAGCGCAGTTGATCGACGACCTTGAGCAGGAAGTCATGGCGATCCGTCTGACGCCCGTGGCGACCCTCTACGCCAACCTTCCGCGCGCGGTGCGTGAACTGGCGCGCGATCTCGGCAAGGAGGCGTCGTTGCAGCTGATCGGTGAAACAACCGAATTGGATCGGAAGGTCATTGAGGCGCTCACAGATCCGATGGTGCACCTGATTCGGAATGCGCTCGATCATGGCATCGAGCCTGCCGGGGAACGCGAGCGCCTGGGGAAGCCGCGCCAGGGGTTGATCGAAATCGCAGCGCAGGCGCACGGCGGTCGGGTCTTGATCAGCGTGCGCGACGATGGACGCGGCATGGAACCGCAGCGCCTGCGCGAAACAGCAGTGCGCAAAGGTCTGATCAGCGCCGATGCAGCGGCGGCGCTTTCAGACCAGGAGGCGCTGGAACTGATCTTCCTGCCCGGATTTACCACTGCCAGCATCATCACCGACGTGTCGGGACGGGGAGTTGGGATGGATGTGGTGCGCACCAATCTCGCCGAGATTGGCGGTGAGGTGCAGATCGAATCGCAGCCTGGCGCTGGCACAACGATTATGTTGTCACTGCCGCTGACACTGGTCACCACGCGCGTGCTGCTGGTCGAGTCCAGCGGTCAGTTATTTGGTTTCCCGGCATCCGGGTGTCAGGGAACAGTGTGGGTGCGACGCGCGCAGATCCGCACCGTCGAAGGGCGGGCGGTTTTTCAGCACAATCAGGTCTTGACACCGTTGCTCCGGCTGGATGAATTGCTGGGCATTGCGAATGGGCATCCGTTCGCCAACGCCACGCGTGTGCCCGCGCTGCTGATCGGCGGCGCGCGCCGCCCGATGGCGCTGTTGATCGACCGTATGGTCGATGAGCGCGAGGCGGTGATCAAGCCGCTTGGACCGCTCCTGGAGAAACAGCGCCGGTACAGCGGCGCGTTGCAACTCGGCGATGGACGACTGGCGCTCCTGCTCAACCCGATGTTCCTGACGCAACTCGGGCGTGGCACGGCGCTCGTTGCGCAGGCGCCGGAACAGATCCAGCGGCGCCGTGCGCGATTGCTCGTGGTGGACGACTCCTTCGCCACGCGCGAGTTGATCCGCAGCATCCTGAGCGCCGCCGGATATGAAGTGGCGACTGCCGTCGATGGACTCGATGCGCTTGACAGACTCCGCGTTGAAACCTACGATCTCGTGGTCAGCGATGTTGAAATGCCGCGGGTGGACGGCTTCACCCTGACCAGCCGCATCCGCAACGAATTGGGCAAGACCGACCTGCCGGTCATCATCGTGACCAGCCTGGCATCGGAGGCGCATCGCCGGCGCGGGTTGGAAGTCGGCGCGCAGGCGTATATTGTCAAAAGTCAGTTCAATCAGAATAACCTGCTGGAGACCATCCGGCAGTTGATTGGCTTGTGATCATCCCATGTCTTCCATCGTCGCTCGGGTCTCGCCGGGCCGGTTGCGACGCGAAAGGACACGAGGCGTACTATGGCGGAAAAGATTCTGGTGGTCGACGACAGCAAACTGGTGACCGATATTGTCAAGATGCGACTTGGCATGTACGGCTACGAGGTGCGCCTGGCGCACAGCGGCGAAGAGGCGCTCAAAGCCATCGAAGAAGAAGTGCCCGACCTGCTGGTGCTCGATGTCCATATGCCGGGGATCGATGGGTATGAAGTCTGCCGCCGGCTGCGCGACAACCCATCGCTCGATGATCTGCGCATTATTATGCTGACATCGAGCGATGACAAGCACGCCGCATTTGAGGCAGGCGTCGATGACTACCTGAACAAGGACGTCGATCTGCTCAACCTTCCAAACCGGGTCAAGATGATCCTGGAGATGGAGTAGCGCGAGAGACTGACGTACATCCGGCAGGTAACTGTCGAGCAGATTCCTGCCCTGTCGTATGTCTTCGAGTTCTGCAATGCGCCGCCGGGGAGATTCGGCGGCTTGTTGGTATGGACGGACGTCTTGCTATCGTCGGTCGTTTGCGCTGAACCGAAATGAGTTGATACATGACCAGACCCATTCGTGTTGTCGTGGTCGACGACTCTGCCCTGATGCGGCGTTTCATCACCGATATGCTTCAACGCGACCCGGCGATCCAGGTTGTGGGGGTCGCGTCGAACGGGCGCGAGGCGATCGAGGTGGTGCAGCGGCTGCGCCCGGATGTTGTCACCATGGACGTGCGCATGCCGGTCATGGATGGGTTGGCGACGACCGAGCACCTGATGGCGTACTGCCCGACGCCGATTCTGGTGCTAACGGCGTCGCTCGCCAGTTACGAAGTGGACATCACCTTCAAGATGCTTGGCGCCGGCGCGCTCGAAGTGGTCGAGAAGCCGCGCGGCGGCGATGCGCAAACGCTCGAGCACGCGGCGCGCGATCTGGTGCGGCGGGTCAAGATTCTGTCGCGGGTCAAGGT
>DAOTWI010000425.1:0-2578 GCA_034436075.1 Roseiflexus sp. | reverse complement strand
CCCCCCTTCTCCCACGCTGTGGGAGAAGGGGACAGGGGGGATGAGGGCACAGGAGCGTCGCAGCCCGGTCAACACCCCTCGCCCCCTGAACACTTTCCTTGTAAGCGTCTGGCGCCCTGCCACTGCCGCTGGCGTTGCGGCTGTTGCGGCGTTCACGCTCTTCTACTCGGCGTTCGGCTATGTGGCAGAGGAGCGCCGCATCGCGCAGGAGGCGCTGGCGGTGCAGGGGATCATCTGCCCGCCAGGCGATCCGCTGCTCGACAAACTGAACTGGTGGGTGCTTGGCTTTATTTTCGAGCCTGGCGCACCCATACCGCCGCTCGCACTAGCCGCAGGCATCGCTGGCGCGTTGCTTGCTGCGCGTTCACGGAACGGTGCGTTGAGCATCACCCTGGCAGCCTGCTGGATCGGCGCCCTGGCGAGCCTGGGAACGCTCCTGTTCAGCGATCAGCCGGTGCGCTGGACGATCTTCATCTATCCGGCGCTCTGCACCGGCGCGGGGATGGCGCTGGAGCAATGGCAGCGCCGTGGTCGCGCTGGCGCGGCGCTTGCCATTGCGGTTGCGATCTTTCTGGTCTGGTACGGCGCCGCCGACTGGGTGCGCCAGGTGAGCGAGTATTTGCGGTAGGATCAGCGCCCGGCGATTTCACGTTCCGCCCGCTCCAGCACGACATCACGGTTCGCCAGCACTGTTTCTGCAGTCACCGGTACGCGGATCGTCGGCACAACCCCGACCCCCTCCAGCAGCGGCGTGCCATCCGGCAGCAGCGTGCGACCAGTGGGAACCTGGAGGAAGATGCCATCCGGCAGCACATACTGCCCGCGTGACACCTCGGCATACACCCCGGCGGTCGGCGTTTCACCGATCACGACCATGCCAGGAACCTTGCTGAACCCATACGACTCGAACTCGCAGGCGCTGAAACACGCCTGCCCGACCAGCAGCGCCATCCTGTCGAAACGGTACTGGTTCTGATTCGGCAGAATCTTATCGACCGGACCCTCCGGCTCGAACCTGCCGGTGCGCTCGCTGTAGTACTCATCCTGGCCAATGATGATTTCTCTGTCAGTCAGAAACCCTGCCAGACCCAGCGGCGCGCCGCCGCTATTCTGCCGCATGTCGATGATGATGCCAGGAACGTCCAGATCGTCGAAGGTCTTCAGGGCGCGTTCAAACAGCCGGATCAGCAGGTTCAGATCGTCGTAATTGGCATTGATGCGAATATACCCGACGCCAGATGGCCGTTGCTCGAACTCGACCGGCAACGCCGCCGGGTTGCGCTCCTCGAAGATCGATGTTGCCAGAAAACTGTCACGATCTTCCACTGCGCGTAGCGTCACCGTCTGCGGCGCACCGCGCGGGTTGGCGAACGTCACCTGCGCTTCCGTTCCGATCGGCGCGCGTAACAGGTAGCGCGCCTGTTGATACCGCAGCGCAAAATCGGTCGAGAACGGTCCCCCCAGCGGCTCGACAGCGGCAATTGCGTCTTTGACGGGTGTTCCATTGAATGCCAGCAGTTCGGCGCCGACCTGCATACCGGCACGATCGGCGGGACCGTTGCGCGTCACGAAGACCACCAGCGCGCGACCGTCGTCCAGTTCACGGATAGCGAACCCATACCCGCCAGCCGCGCGTTCGCGGAACAATGCACTGGAAAGCGGCGAACTGACGCCGACGTGCCCATCGCGGAAGGCATTCGCAAAATCGAACATCACCTCGAAGAATGCCCGCCGATCCCGCTGGCGCTCCGCCTCGGCAACGCGCGGCGCCAGTTCAGCGTAGAGCGAATCCCAATCCGGCGCTTTGCCGGGGATGCCGTTGAAGGCGTACTCGACGCGCACCCGTTTGAACATCTCATCAAACGCCCTGATATACGACAGATCGGAGAAATCCTTGATCGCCGAATCCGGCGGTTCGTACAGCGTCATCTGCACTTCACGGTTACGCTCGATGGCAAACGGACGCTTATCGAGATCAATGACCGAATACCCGGCAGGAAGGGGACCCACCGGATCATCGGCGGTGAACAGTAACCCATCGGCGCCAAAATCGGTCGGGAACTGCTGTGCATCGTCCGGCGCCCAGACGACCAGTTTGCCGCCAGTGATTTCATCATTGTTCTCCGGGTCATTGACCGTCGATGCCAGATAGGCGGGCCACCCGAAACTGCGGTCGTCCCCTTCGGAAAAGGGACCGCCATACAGGTTGGGCCAGTATGCCACGACGAACACCTGCACGCCGGTGTCGCGTCGTGTGTTGTTATCGACATCCGCCAGCACCCCTGCCGGGCGCGCGGGCAGCGCCAGGCGAAACGTCCCGCGTTGCTGATCCACGTCGATAGTCAGCGGTCCCAGCACCTGGCTTTCGACCGGCACTTCCCATTCTTCGTCGCGCGTGATGAAGCCGTAGAGATCGACGAGACCGACGGCGTGTTCGACGTAGTAGGTCGTAATGATGTCATTGGTATACTCGAATTCGCCGGTGATGACCTCGACGCCTCCTGCTGCGGTCTGCGGCGGGATCGGCGACGGCGCGACCACCTCCGGCGCGGCAGTCGCTCCTGCCGCTGGCGAGGCG
>DAOTWI010000424.1:0-2219 GCA_034436075.1 Roseiflexus sp. | reverse complement strand
CCCGCCGGTCGCGCGGAGCGCGCCAATGAAAACGCCAGCGCCAAGGAGCGCAACGCCCGCCAGCAGCGCTGCTTCGCGCAACCGCATTACGATGCTGGCGTTCGGCGGAAGGTCAGGCAGCAGCATTGACATGCCGGCGACAATCAACGCCATGACGCCGCTCGCCAGCAGCACGCGCAGCGTAAAGCGCCAGGGCCAGCGCAACCCCAGCAACTGGTACCCGCTGACCGTCGCCCATGCTCCAGCCAGCACCCGCGCCAGCCCAAACGCGAGCGCCACTCCGACAACCCCCAGCAGCGGGGAGAACAGGATCAGCAGCGGAACGACCAGGAGTGTCAGCAGGCGCGAAATGACAATCACCCGCAGGTGTTCGTAGACGATCAACGCATTGTGCGCCGTTGTCAGCATACTTTCCAGAAAGAGGCAGGGCACGAGCACCCACACGAGCGGCGCGGCGCCGACATACTGCGGCGTCAACACCGCCAGCACCGGATGCGCCAGCAGGAGCAACCCCACAGCGCCAGGGATCAGCAGCAATGCCTGGAGGCGCGCCAGCGACTGATAGGCGCCCAGCAGCGTCCCGCCCTCGCCAGCGCGCACGCGGGTGAACAGCGGCACCTGCACCCCCACCATGGGCGTGTACAGATACCCCAGCACCATCCCGACCACCGACGCGCCCGCCCAGAGCAGCGCCACATCGCTGATGTCGTTCGTCAGAAACACGGCAAACGACTTGCTCGCCAGAAAGTCGGTCAACGTCATCAAAAACGACACTGCGCAATAGCGCACAAAACCAGCCGGGATCGCACGCCACAGTGACGGTACAGGCGCATCCGATGTCCAGTAGCGGACGTCCGTCTTCCACAACCGGTAGACATTCCACCCTGCCAGCGTCACTGCCAGCGCCGGCGCGGCGAACATGGCAATCAACACGCCAATGATCGCCGTGCGATCCGGGTCTGGCGTCAGGCGGCTGAGCAGAATGGCGGCGGCGCTCAACAACGGCGGGAGCAGACCGGCGGCAAGCGCCACGCTGTTCCAGGCGCGCTGCTTGAAAAAACTGTTCAGATACGCCATCAGCATATCGTAACAGATGCCCAGGAACAGCATGATCAGAATGGTGAGGATAATCAGCCAGCCGAACTCGTCGATGAACCGGACCAGGGTCGTTTGCTCAACAGGCGGAATGCGCCCGTCGGCGAGCACCTTGCCCTGCAATTCGCCGATGTAGCGGTTGTATCCGATGATCAACCCGACGAACACCAGCGCCAGCACTGCAATCTGCGCTGCAAGAACGACAGTGAGCAATCGCAGGACGGCGCGCGGTCCACCGGTGCGGTTCGTCTCCGGGATGTACTTTGGCAGTGCGCGAGTCGTGCCCAGATCGATCCAGGTGCCCAGACCATTGCTGGCGCCGCTGACCAGCGCCAGCAGACCATAACTGGTCAACGGCAGCACCGTCAGCTTGAGAAGCGTCGCCACGACCTCGGCGACCAGGCGTAGCGGCACAAAGACCGCGTTCCATATAACGGCGCGGGAGACCTGTGCGGCAAGGGAAGGAGCGCGGCTGGTTGTTGGTTCAGTCGCCATTTACTGCCTGATCAATCCCAGTTCGAACATGCCTGCGTACCAGTCGCGTTGCAGGCGATATGCGGCGCGTTCCAGCCCCAGGCGACGCAGTGCCGCACGCATGATGCGGCGCGATGGTTTGGGACTGTAGAGCGTACCGCGCAACAGATCCTCTTCACGGAGGTCGCGCACCTTGAAACCGTGGCGCGCCGCAAGCGCAATAAAGGCATGATACGCGAAATAGTGCATCTCGCTCAAACGCTGCATATCGCGGAAAGCAGCGCCCTGTTTGGCGCGCCCGCGACGCGCGATCAGCCATTCCGCCCAGGGGCGCGGCAGCCAGTTGATGCCGCGCATATGATAGTGCGGATCGATCCACGCATGCCGGTTGATGACCGTCACAAGCGCAACGCCGCCGGGACGCAGCACCCGCGCGATCTCATGCAACACCCGATCCGGCGACTGCACATGCTCGATAACATCCCAGCATACCACAGCATCGAAGACCGCGTCGGGCAACGGCAACGCTTCGCCAGCAGCGTTGATCACCGGCAGACTCAGGCGATGGCGTTCTGCGCGCAGCGTGGTGATTCGGCAGTACGCCGGGTTGTACTCGCAGGCCACGACCCGCGCGCCGCGCAACGCCGCAG
>DAOTWI010000423.1:0-5329 GCA_034436075.1 Roseiflexus sp. | reverse complement strand
CATCAGTCTGTCTGAGGACGAGGGCACCCTCTGGGCTGTCAATCTTGCCTCGCGATCGCTGATTGAGATCCGGATCGGCGTTCCCGCCACAACGCCTAGACCCGCGGACATTACGGTTCACCCAATTCTTTCCTCGCCTGCCGCTCCAACCTGCGCCAGCGGCGAGTTCCGCCCCTGGGCAGTCAAGGCATACCAGGGACAGGTCTACGTCGGCGGCGTCTGCTCGGGCGAACTGCCCTACACCGGCAAGAATACCGATTCGAGTACGTTACGCGCCTACATTCTGCGCCACGACCCGGCCGGTCCCGATGGCAATTTCACCCAGGTCACCGACTTTGCGCTCAACTACCCGCGCGGCTACCTCAGTCGAAGCGGATCGAACATCCCGGGCGCCGCCTGGTTGCCCTGGATCCATACCTGGAGCGACATCGGGCCGCCAATGCCTCCTCCCGGCGGCGGCCCGTTTACGCAGACGATGTATCCGCAGCCGATGCTGACCGCGATCGAGTTTGACGCCGACGGCGCAATCGTGCTCGGCATGAATGATCGCGCCGGCATGCAACTCGGCAACCGCAACTACAGCACCAACAGCACCGACACGAATGTCTATGAAGGCGTCGCGGGCGGCGATACCCTGCGCCTCTGCGCCGACCCAACCGCTCCCAGCGGATTTACACTCGAAAACAACGGCGCCTGCCCCGGCGGCCTGATCGGTTCCGGTCCCGGCAATGCCCAGGGTCCCGGGAATGGCGAGTTCTTCGCCCAGGACACCTACGGCGGAACTCACCAGGAAGTCACCATCGGCGGGCTGGCGCTGCATCCCGGTCGCCGCCAGGTGGTCTCGACCGCATTTGATCCGGACCCCTCCGGCCCCTTCCGCTCCGGCGGTCTGCGCTGGTTTGACACCGCCAACGGCGCTCTGACCGACACCTACATCGTTTTCGGCCAGGACCAGGTGATCGGTTCGTCGCCGCCGGTGCAGGATCAACCCTCCAGTTTCGGTAAAGCCGCCGGCCTCGGCGATGTCGAACTGCTCTGCGACCCGGCGCCCATCCAGATCGGAAACCGCGTCTGGCGCGACAACAATGGGAATGGCATTCAGGACGCCGATGAGCCGGGCCTGGCGGGCGTGACAGTCGAGCTGTGGCGCAGCGGCACGCGCATCGGCGTGGCGACCACCGACGCCAACGGTGTGTACGTCTTCACCAGCGGAACTGACCCGACCGATGCCAACCCGAACGATAACATCATTCACGACGGCGGCATCGGCATCCGCCCGCGCACCGGCGCCCCCGGCGGCGACTCGGTGTACGAGATCCGCATCCCCAACGCAATTGGCGGCAGCCAGCAGGCGCCGCTTGCCAGCGCCGACCTGTCGCCTGCCCCGCCGAATGCCGACCCCGGTCCTGGCGGGGACAGCCGCGACTCCGACGGTACGCTCAGCGGCGTCAATCTTGTCTACCCGATTCCGTATGCCGACCTGGCTGGCGCCGGGTTCAACCGCCATATTTACGACTTCGGCTTTGTGCCGAGGGATTGGGGTGATCTTCCCGACGGGAATGCCTCAGGCTCGCCCAACTACAATACTGATCGCACCGGCACCCCTGGTTCCAGCCATATCATTAACCCCAATCTACGGATCGGCGCCGTCGAAGATGGCGAACCCAACGGGCAGCCGTCGCCAGTGGCAACCGGCGACGACAGTAGCGGTGCAATCGACGACGAAGATGGCGTGACGCTACCACCGTTCGATACGCCGACCGCAAATGTGATAGTCGCCGTGCGCAATACGACCGGCAGTGACGCCACGCTCTACGGTTTCATCGACTTCAACGGCGACGGCGCATTCGATGACCTGAATGAGGCGGTGACCGCCACCGTGCCTAATGGCACAATCGGCAATGTCACCCTCACCTTCACTGTGCCGGCCAGTGCGGACACAACCCAGAACCTGGGCGCGCGCTTCCGTCTCAGCACATCCAGTACGCTCGGACCCGACGGTCCCGCACCCGATGGAGAGGTGGAAGATTACCTGATCTCGATCCTTCCCTACTCGCTTGGCAACCGCGTCTGGGAAGACAGCAACAACAATGGAACAATCGACAGCGGCGAAACCGGCATCGATGGCGTCACCGTCCGGCTCTACTTCGACATCGATAACGATAATGTTCCTGACGGCGCCAGCATTGCGACGACCACCACCGCAAATGGCGGGTACTATCGCTTCGACAACCTGACTCCCGGCAACTATGTGGTTGAAGTGGCGACGCCGGCCGGTTTCATCAGTAGCAGCAGCGGTGAAGAGGCCGATCCCGACAGCAATGGCGACAGCAATGACAACGGCGCCATTCCAGCGGGGCTGAATGTCCGTAGCGCGCCCGTCACGCTGGGACCGGGCGCTACCGAGCCCACTGGCGAGACCGATCTCGGTCCCGGTGGGCAGGGCACGGCGGATAACCGCGCCAATATGACCGTTGATTTCGGTTTTGTGCGCCTGCCGTTCAGTCTGGGTAACCGCGTCTGGGAAGACATCAATAATAATGGCATCCGGGATGCCGGAGAGCCAGGCATTGATGGCGTGACCGTCAACCTGTACCGCGACTCGGAAGATGATGGCATACCCGACGGCGGCGTCATCGCCAGCACGGTGACGGCTGGCGGCGGCTACTACCGCTTCGACAACCTCCTTGCCGATACCTACATCGTCGAGGTCGTCCCGCCAGCGGGGTACACCAGCAGCACCAATGGCGAGGAAGCCGACCCCGACAGCAATGGCGACAATAACGACAATGGCGTGATTGTTGCGGGATCGAACATCCGCAGCGCGCCGGTCACGCTTGGCACTGCGGTCAACCCGGTCGAGCCCACCGGCGAGACCGACCTCGGTCCTGGCGGACAGGGGACGGCGGATAACCGCGCGAACATGACCGTTGACTTCGGCTTCTTCCGTGCTGACTGGGGCGACCTGCCCGATGGGAATGCCGCCCCTGGTTCGCCCAACTACAACACCGATAGCACCGGCGTCGCCGGTCCCAGCCACATCATTATCCCGACCCTGCGCATCGGCGCCGCCGTCGATAGTGAAACAAACGGACAACCCACACCCGGCGCCGATGGCGACGACACGGCAGGTGCGACCCCGGACGACGAGGATGGCGTGGCTCTGCCCACGTTCGTCGCCGGGCAAACGGTGAATGTGACCGTCACGGTGCTGAACACCGCCGGGAGCGCTGCCACGCTCTACGGCTTCATCGACTTCAACGGCGACGGCGACTTCCTCGACACGGGCGAAACGGTCACCGCCGCGGTGGCAAACGGCACAAACGGGAACGTCATCCTGACCTTCAACGTGCCGGCGACGGCCAGCACCACGCAGAACCTGGGTGCGCGCTTCCGCCTCAGCACCAGCGCTGCTCTCGGCGCCGACGGTCCCGCCCCCAACGGTGAGGTGGAGGATTACCTGATCACGGTGACGCCTGCCTTCAGCCTGGGGAATCGCGTCTGGGAAGACAGCAACAACAACGGCACTCGCGACCCCGCTGAGCCAGGCATCGACGGCGTGACCGTCACCCTGTACCGCGACAGCAACGACGACGGCGTCCCCGACGGCGGCGCGATCGCCAGTACGGTGACGGCTGGCGGCGGCTACTACCGCTTCGACAACCTCCTCGCCGACACCTACATCGTCGAGGTCGCGATTCCGGCGGGGTATGCCAGCAGCACCAATGGCGAGGAAGCCGACCCCGACGACAATGCCGATAACGACGACAACGGCGCGGAGGTCGGAACCCTGGGCAGCGGCGGCTACATCGCCAGCAATCCGATCACGCTGACACCCGGCGCCGAGCCGGGCAGCGACAATCCAACCGGTACGTCGTCCAACTCGACGCTGGATTTTGGCCTCTTCCGGCCCGTCAGCATCGGTAACCGCGTGTGGGAGGACGGCAATAACAACGGTCAGTTCGACGCAGGCGAACCGGTGCTGAGCGGCGTGCGGGTGCGCCTGCTCGACGGCGCCGGCACTGAAGCGCTCGTCGGTCCTGACGGCATCCTGGGCACTGCCGACGACGCAGCCGGCGGGATGCTGACCGACGCGGCTGGTCTCTACCTGTTCCGCAACCTGCTCCCGGGTGAATACCGGGTCGAACTGGTTGCGGCAAACTTCGCGCCTGGCGGGCGGTTGGCAGGCTACACCTCCAGCACTGGCGTCAACGGCAGTCTGACCGGTCCCTCTGAAACGGCGCCCGATCCCGACGCCAACCCCGCTGATGGCGACGACAACGGCACAATCAGCGGCGTCCTCGGCGTGGGCGGCGTGGTGCAGAGCAGCCTGGTCACACTGACACCGAGAGGAGAGCCGGTTGGCGAGAATCCGAACAACGACAGCGTGACCGCCGACGCTGCATCCAACCTGACGGTCGACTTCGGCCTGTTCCGTCCAGCCAGCCTTGGTAGCCGCGTCTGGCTCGACAATGACCTCGACGGCGCGTTCGATGCAGGCGAGCCAGGCGTACCCGGCGTAACAGCCACGCTCTACGACAGTCAGGGGAATGTCATCGCTGTGACAACCAGCGACGCGAGCGGCATCTACGGCTTCACCAACCTGATTCCGGGCGCGTACCGGGTTGGGTTCAGCAATCTGCCGCCGGACCGCACCTTCACCCGGCCTAACCAGGGAAGTGATGATGGTGTGGACAGCGACGTCGATCCGGCGACCGGTCTGACCGGGCTTGTCACCCTGAGTGCAGGCGAGAATAACCCGACTGTGTGGGCAGGGATCACGCCAATCAGCCCGACAGCAATCGTGCTGGGTTATTTCAGCGCCGATCGTGACGGCGAGACGATGGTAGTACGCTGGCAGACACAGATGGAAGACACAGATGGAACTGAACACCCGCGGCTTCCACGTTCTGCGCAGTACGACCGGAAAGCGGGCTGATGCCGTCGTCGTGACGCCGGCGCTGATCCCGGCGCGGGAACAGGGCGGCAACGGCGCCGAGTACGTCTGGCGCGATACGACCGTTCAGCCAGGCGTGACCTATACCTACTGGCTGATGGAAGTCGAGAACGATGGCGCAATCACCATACACGGCCCGGCAACCAGCACTACACAACCGGCAATAGGACCGTACCGGGTGATCCTCCCGCTCATCATCCGGTAATTGGCAGAGGCGACCGCCACCGGCGCGGCGCGATCGCAGGGGCGCCCCCCTGTGGGCGCCCTCTCAGGAGCAGCGGTTTTCAGGCGTGAGGAGTGTTTTCCGCGTTCCGACGCCTGTTTTTGCCCTCACCCCCTGCCCCTCTCCCGCGCTGCGGGAGAGGGGAGCGT
>DAOTWI010000422.1:0-12143 GCA_034436075.1 Roseiflexus sp. | reverse complement strand
GCGCCTGCTGCGCCGCAGGGAGCGCCGATCAAGGTCGGGTGCTCATTGCCGCTGACTGGCGCGTTTGCCGATACCGGCGTCTGGGTCGAGCGCGGCTACAAACAGTGGGCTGAGGATGTCAATGCGTCCGGCGGGTTGCTCGGTCGTCCTGTCGAATTGACCATCTACGACGATGAGAGCAAAACCGAGAACGCGGTCAATTTGCTCACCCGCCTGATCACGGTCGATCAGGTCGATCTGGTGTGCGGCGGATACCCCGGTACGGCTGCCGCAGCGCAGATGGCGGTCGCCGAGAAGAACCAGAAGGTCTACGTCTCGATGGGCGGGCACATGGCGTCCTTTTCGCAGGGGTTCACGTATGTGTTCGGTGCGCCGCCGCTGATGGGGCAATGGTGGTACGAAGGGTTGTACGGCTGGCTTGCGACGCTGCCCGAAGCGGATCGCCCGAAGAAAGCCGCGATCTTCACAATCAACAACCCGGTCGGCGCCGCCATTCTGGAGCCGATGCCCGAAAAATTGGGGGCGCTCGGTATCGAGATTGTGGTGAATGAGCGGTACGACGTGCCGTTGACCGACGCTGCGCCGCTGGTAACGAAAGCCAAGGCGGCGGAGGCGGACATCTTCTTTGCCAACGGTTTCTTCCCTGATAGTGTGCAGATCGCCAGGGCGATGCGCGCGCTCGATTACAACCCCAAACTGTTCGCGCAGGGGGTCGGGTCGATTATCCCTGCCTGGGTGCAGGAATTGGGTGCGGATGGCTACTACGTCTTCTCCGGCACTGCCGTGCATCCGTCGCTGCCGTTCGAGGGAATCTCCAGACTGAACGAGGTCGCAAAAGCGAAGTATCAAGCGCCGGTCGCACCGATCTACTTCATTTTCGGGTATGCCTGGATGCAGGCGTTGCAGCGCGGCGTCGAAGGCGCGCAGAGCCTCGATCAGACCGCCATCCGCGACTGGCTGAAGTCGAATCAGATAACGACCGTCGCCGGAACGTTTACCTTCGATGAGCGCGGACTGCCGCCGCCGTACAACTATCTGACCCAGGTGATCGATGGGAAGGTTGAGTTGATCTGGCCCCCCGAGGTGCGCACGAAAGACCCGATCTATCCCAAACCAGCGTGGGGGCAATAGACGCAATGTTCTACGAACTGGCGCAGTCGTTGACCAGCGGTCTGCTGATTGGCAGCGCGCTCGCGGTGTTGAGCGTCGGCTTCAGTATGGCGTGGGGCATGACGCACGTGCTCAACGTTGCGCATTGCGCCTTTGCCGTGCTGGCTGCCTACCTCGGCTATTGGTCGCTCGCCCGGTGGGGAATCGATCCGCTGCTGGCGCTGCCGGTGATGTTGCCGTTGTTCTTTCTGCTCGGCGTCGCCATGCACACTCTGCTGATCCGCACGACAGCGCGCCGGGCGCACGACCTGGGGCTGGCGACCATGGTGTTGACCTTCGGATTCGGCGTCGTGATGGAAAACGGCATGCAACTCGCCTGGGCGCCCG
The DNA here is from genome assembly GCA_034436075.1 of Roseiflexus sp. GTDB lineage: Bacteria > Chloroflexota > Chloroflexia > Chloroflexales > Roseiflexaceae > Roseiflexus. The sequence continues at coordinate 10,646 of DAOTWI010000422.1, read as the reverse complement.
ATCCGCGTGTGCTGAAGACGGCGTATAGCACCCTGACGTTCACTGCAGGACCCCTTATCGTGCAGGCGCCGCACCTGGTTGCGTTCGGGTTAGCGGCGGCGACGATTGGCGCACTCTATCTGTTTGCCGAACGCACCTTCACGGGCAAGGCGGTGCGCGCCGTCTGGCAACAACCGGTCGGCGCGGCATTGTCGGGGATCAATCTGGATCGGGTGACCACCATCGCCTATGGTCTGGCAGTCGCAACCTCGGCGGTTGGCGGGGTGGCGATGTCGCTGCTCTACACCTTCGACCCCGCCACCCATCTGAGCTGGCTGGTATATGTGTTTCTGGTGGTTATCCTGGGAGGGGTCGGCAGCATTCTGGGGTCGGCGCTCGCCGGGTTGATCATCGGGTTGATCATCGGCGTTAGCAGCGTCTTCATTCCACTGGCGTGGAACAATCTGGTGTTGTTCGGGTTGCTGATCGCGCTGCTGCTCCTGCGTCCGCAGGGGTTGTTGCAGCGGTAGGTCGGGTGAACCATGCACCGTACCGTACCGGGATCGTTTGCTGCGCCAGCGCCAGATGCGCTGATTGGCATCGGGCTGGCGCTGGCGCTCGCCCTTCTTCCGCTTGCCGGTCCGAGCGCGTATGTATTGAGTTTCCTGCTCACCGTCTTCATGTACGGCGCACTGGCGGGCAGCTGGAATATCGTCGGCGGCTACGCCGGGTACCTGAGTTTCGGGCACGCGGCGTTCTTCGGGTTGGGCGCGTACACCACGGCGCTCCTGCTCTTCTATTTCGGCTGGTCGCCCTTCCTGACCCTGCCGCTGGCGGGAGCGGTCGCGGCGCTGTTTGCGGCGCTGGTTGGCTACCCCTGCCTGCGCCTGCGCGGACCATACTTCAGCCTGGTGACGCTCATTCTTGGGCTGGCGATGTATTCCCTTGCGCTCAACCTGCCGTTCACCCAGGGTTCGACCGGGCTGTTCCTGCCGTTTCTGAAGGTGGACATCTACGCCAGCCATGTCATTTTCTACGAGATCATGCTGGCGCTGCTGGTCGTTGTCACGGCGGTTCTGCGGCAGATTGGGCGAACGAAAATGGGCGTCGGTCTGGCAGCCATTCGTGAGGACGAGGACGCGGCGGGAACGCTTGGCGTCGATGCGACTCGTCTCAAATTGCAGGCGTTCATGCTCAGCGCATTCTTGACGGGACTGGTCGGCGGCGTGTATTCTTACTACAAGAGTTATCTCGATCCCTCGTTCGTCTTCGCAACATCGATCTCAATCACGATTGTGCTGATGGCGCTCTTCGGCGGGCGGCTGACCTGGCACGGACCGCTGGTTGGCGCGGTTACACTGTCAGTGATCAACGAAATCCTGACGACGCAGGCGCCGCCGCAGACGGCGCGGATCGTGTTTGGTGCGCTGCTGATCGGCGTCATCATGTTCCTGCCGGATGGATTGATGTCTATCGTTCAACGCTATCTTCCGGCGTTCGGCGCGCCGAAACGTGACCGTCACGTACAAGGAGAACCCACATGAAAATCTTCGACCTCAGCGTTCCAACCGAGATGAGCCCCAGTGAAGTCGAGCCGGTGCAGGTCGAACATATCGATCATAAGCAAACAGCCGCGTTCATGGCGAGTTTTTTCGGCGCCACGGTCGATGATCTGCCCGAAGGCAACGGATGGGCGAACGATCAGGTGACCATCCGCGCCCACGCTGGCACCCACGTTGATGCGCCGTGGCACTATTACCCGACGTGCGGCGGCGCGCGCGCCCGCACCATCGACGAAATGCCGCTCGAATGGTTCTACGGCGATGGCGTGGTGCTCGATATGCGCCACAAGCCGCGCGGCGGACTCATCGAGATTGACGACCTGCAGGCGGCGCTCGCCACGATCGGGTATACCCTCAAACCAGGCGACATTGTGCTGATCCAGACCGGCGCCGACAAATTGTGGGGGCAGGCGGAGTATTTCGCGGCTGGCGCCGGAATGAGCGCCGCTGCGACCCGCTGGTTGATCGAACAGGGCATTCGCACCATGGGGATCGATGCCTGGGGATGGGATCAGCCGTTCTGGGCAATGAAAGAACGCTACCAGCAGACCGGCGACTCCTCGGTGATTTGGGAGGCGCACCGCGTCGGGCGCGACCTGGAGTACTGCCATATCGAAAAACTCGCCAACCTCGACACGCTGCCGCGCCCGTTCGGCTTCAAAGTCGCCTGCTTCCCGGTCAAACTGACCGGCGGCAGCGCCGGATGGACGCGGGTGGTGGCGATCTTCGAGGATCTATGACGTGCAAAGCGGAGCGCGCGCTATCCAGGTCTCCAGCGTGTTAAGCCAGCGCCGTCTCGCGTCTGTCGAGCTGGAAGGCGCGGAGGGCGTGCCGCCCTCCGCAGAACACAACCAGCGGCGGCACGGCATCAGAGGCATGGCGCTCCCCATGAAGGAGGTGCGGTGCGGCGGCAATACCGCCGCACCGCACTGCAAAAGAAGACAAGCACCGCTCTGCCGAAGGCAAAAAAGAGCCGTTGTGCAGATCATCTGCACGTTGACCGTGTAAGTTTTGCAACAGACACTATGCTTAAAGGCATCAACATCACCAAACGTTTCGGCGGCGTCACGGCGCTGCGCAATGTCAGTTTCTCAGTGGACGCCGGGGAACTGGTGGGGCTGATCGGTCCAAACGGATCGGGCAAGAGCACGCTGTTCAGTGTCATCTCCGGGTTCCATCCGCCCGACGAAGGCGCCGTCGTGTTTGAGGGGCGTGACATCACCGGTTTCCCATCGCATGCGGTCGCGCGTCTGGGAATGGCGCGCACCTTCCAGATTGTGCGCCCCTTTACCGGCATGACCGTGGTCGAAAACGTGCGCGTCGGGGCGCTCTACGGGCGCGGCGAACGAAACGTTGCCGCCGCTGAACGGCGCGCCAGGGAACTGGTCGAGTTTGTCGGGTTAGGGCAGCGCGCCGACGTTCCTGCACGCAACCTGACGTTGTCGGAAAAGAAACGCCTGGAGATCGCGCGCGCGCTCTCGATCAAGCCCCGGCTCCTCCTGCTCGACGAGGTGTTCGCCGGTCTCAACCCCTCAGAGGTGCGCGGCGCCATCGATCTAATCACCCGGATTCGCCGGGAGTTTGGCGTGACGATCATTATGGTCGAACATGTGCTCAAGGCGCTGATGGAAACGTGCGAGCGCGTGATTGTGCTGAGTTCCGGCGAAAAGATTGCTGAGGGCGCGCCTGCCGACATCGCCGCCGATCCGCATGTGATCAGCGTCTATCTGGGAAAGACGTATGCTGCACGTTGAACATCTGAGCGTCGCTTACGACACGCTGCAGGTGCTGTGGGACGTGTCGCTGGAGGTGAACGAAGGCGAGATCGTCGCTCTGATTGGCTCGAATGGCGCGGGCAAGACGACGTTGCTCAGAACGATTTCAGGGTTGATGAAGCCGTTGTTCGGCTCGATCCGTTTCATGGGGGAAGAGATTGCCGGTTTGCCGCCCCACGACATCTGCCGGCGCGGGGTGATCCAGGTTCCCGAAGGGCGCGCGCTGTTTCCGCGGATGCGCGTCATCGAAAACCTGGAACTCGGCGCCTATCTTCCAGAAGCGCGCGCACAGCGCCACGAGACGATCGGGCGTGTCTATCGCCTCTTTCCGCGCCTGAAGGAACGCTGGCGGCAGGACGCCGGCACCCTCAGCGGCGGCGAACAGCAAATGGTCGCCATCGGAAGGGCGCTCATGGCGCGTCCGAAACTCCTCATGCTCGATGAACCGTCGCTTGGGCTGGCGCCCGTGATGGTGGAAACCATGATGGAGGTTCTGACGCACCTGAATACCGAAGGCATGACCATCCTGCTCGTGTCGCAGGAAGTGCATCAGGCGCTTGCCATCGCCCACCGCGCCTACGTGATCGAAAACGGACGGATCGTGCGCAGCGGGTCATCGCACGACGTGCGCGACGATGATGCGGTGCGCAGCGCCTATCTGGGGTTGTGAGTAGAAAGGAGCCAGCAGTGAACAAGGTCATCATCACTGCCGCGCTGACCGGCGCGGTCACAGTGCCGACCCAGACGCCTTATCTTCCCTACACCATCGAGCAATTGGCGGAAGACGCCGAGCTGTGCACGCGCGCTGGCGCTGCGATTATCCACATCCACGCGCGCAACCCTGCCAATGGCGCGCCGTCATCGGACATGGAGCTGTTCGGCGAAATCCTCAAAGCGATCAAAGCCCGCACCGACGCCGTCATCTGCACCACGACCGGCGGCGGCGTCGGGATGACGCCAGCGGAGCGGGTGCGGGTCGTGCCGATGTGGCAACCCGAACTGGCAACCTGCAACATGGGGTCGATGAACTTTTCGGTTCATCCGGCAGCACGGCGCTTCTCCGACAACGACTACAAGTTTCCCTGGGAGAAACAATGGCTGCTGACGAGCGAAGATTTCATCTTCCCCAACACCTTCGCCAGCATCAAACATTTCCTCGCCGAAATGAAAAAAACCAACACCCGTCCTGAGTTCGAGATTTACGACGTCGGTCACCTGTACAACCTCGATTTCATGGTGCGGGAAGGTCTGGTCGAGAAGCCAATCTGGATGCAGTTCGTCATGGGGGTGTTGGGCGGCATTCGCGCGACGCTCTACGACTTGACCCATCTGCTCGACACGGCGAATCGCCTCTTCGGTCCCGAAAACTACCACTGGTCGGTGATCGGCGTCGGGTATCCCCAGCAATTCCATATGTGCACGGCGGCACTCATGCTCGGCGGGCACGCGCGCGTCGGTCTGGAAGACAACATTTTCGTGAGCTGCGGGAAACTCGGGCGTAACCATGAACTGGTAGAAAAGATTGTGCGAATTGCGGCGGAGTTCGACCGCGAACCTGCAACGCCTGACGACGTTCGCACATTCCTCGGCCTGAAGGGGAAGGATCAGGTGGGCTTTTGATGAAACGATGAGAAGGAGACTGAGGCATGCGTTTTGCGTATTTCACCGCCGGTATGCCGGAGTTCACCCCCGACGAAGCGGTGGCGGCGCTGCGTGACGCTGGCTACGATGGGATCGAATGGCGAGTTACCGATCAGGCGCCATCGACGGATGGTCGCCCTGGATTCTGGGCAGGAAACCGTTGCACCTGGGCGCTATCAACGTTCGTCGCTGATGCGCCGCGCATCCGTGCGCTGACCGAGAGCGCCGGGCTGGCGATGCCGAATGTGGGAACGTATGTGACCTGTGACGACCTGCCGGCAGTAGAGCAGGCGCTGAAAGGCGCCGCCGCGCTGGGCGCTCCCTCCGCCCGGATCAACGTCCCGCGGTATGATGGCGTCTCGCCCTACCTGCCATTGCGCGACCGCAGCCGGGCGCAGTATCGCGAGGTGGCGGCAATCGCGCGGCAGTATGGCGTGCGGGCGCTGATCGAGATTCACATGGGGAATATAACGCCGAGCGCCAGCGCCGCCGCAATGTTTCTCGAAGGGTTCGATCCCGCAGAGGTCGGCGTCATTCACGACGCGGGCAATATGGTCTACGAAGGGTACGAGCAGTACCGCCTGGGGCTGGAGATGCTCGGTCCGTACCTGGCGCATGTGCATATCAAGAATGCGCGCTGGGAGCGCGCCGGCGCCCGTGAAGACGGCAGCGTCGAATGGCGCGCGACATTCGCACCGCTACGCAAAGGAATCGCCGATATTGCGGCGCTCATCCAGGCGCTCAGGGCGGTCGGTTACGACGGATGGCTCTCGTTCGAGGATTTCTCCACCGAACGACCGCTCGCCGAACGGATCGTCGATAACCTGGCGTATCTCAAACGCCTGCTGGCAGGGTGATGACGCTTGAATGACGCAATATGTCACAATCATCGAGTTCGCAACGAATGCTGGCATCCAAATACATACCAGATTCCAAAGGTCTGGTCACGTTGAACGTTGAACGTTGAACGTGCAACGGATGTTGCGCCGTTGCCGAAGGTGTGCTATCATCTCAGCAATCGTTGAGGTCTCACAAGTGAATACCATCGCGGTGACCCGCAGGCCCGGATGCCAGGGCGTAAAGGTGGAAGCTGGTGCAAGTCCAGCGCTGTGCCGCAACTGTAACCGGCAATTATTGCCGGAAGCCAGGATGCCTGCCGCGATGTTGACTCTGTTCAAACCTTCTCGAGCCAGGGAGGAGAACATGCACGATGCCCCTTTCACACCCAATGGGCAGGTCATGTCACCCCGGTTCTCGGAAGAGACCGGGGTGGTTCGTTGTTGGACGCTGCGCCAGAAACCGATGCGCTTTCGCCTGTGCTCAAACCATCGACAGACGACAGGCGGAGGTTTCGGGCGCATATGAACAAGAACCACGACCTGCACCGCGAACTGGCGCTGTGCCAGGAATGCCTGCTTCAGATCGAACACGAGATTGAACTGCTGGCCTGGCTGCCCACCTCGTATGGCTGGCGCCTGCTTGAACGGTTGAGCCGCGAGCACGCCAGGATGAACTGGCTCTGCCGTCTGTTGAGCCGGCAGGGTTCGGATGCCCGTGGATCGCAGGAGTGATGCGGTTGGTCATCGTGTCTGTCCATATCCGTTGAGCACGGCAGGTTATGAAACACGGACAGGAACGGATCGCAACGGATTTTCGCGGATCAGGCTCTGCTGCAAGACTAGAGGAATCGTATGCAACGATTGTCCCGCTGGACGACGCTGGCGCTGCTGGCGATCACACTGATCGCGTGCGGCAGTCCGCAAACCGCAGCGCCATCACCCACAAACGCCCCGGCGACGCCAACAGTCGCAGTCGCCCCCACGACGGCGCCCACAATAGCGCCGACGATCGTGCCCACAGTCGCAGCCATTGAGACTCCGACGACCAATCTGACGGAAGGGTGCGTCACCGGCTACGACCCGGAGATCGACTACTTCCCCGAAAAGGTCTCACTGAGCGACTCGGTCGGCTGGACGATCGAGTACTTCAACAACTACAAGGTCATTACGGTGCTCAACCCGTGGCGTGACGCGAAGGTGCAATTCCGCTACGTGCTGGTGCAGTGCGGCACGCCGCCGCCGGACAATGTCGGCGATGCGCTGGTGATCGACGTGCCGGTGAAGAGCATCGTCACCATGTCGACGACCCACCTGCCGCATCTCAGCGAACTTGGTCTGCTCGACACACTGGTCGGCGTCGATAGTTTCCTGTACATCAACAATCCCGACGTGCGCAAAAAAATCGCAGCGGGCGAACTGGTCGAGATCGGCGGCGGCGGGCAGGTGAATGTCGAGCAGGCAATCGACCTTCAGCCCGACCTGATTATGGCGTATGGCGTCGGCAACCCTGAGTTCGATGCCCATCCCAAACTGCTCGAAGCTGGTCTGAAGGTCGTGCTGAACAGCGAGTATATGGAAATCTCGCCGCTGGGACGCGCCGAGTGGATCAAGTTCACCGCCGCCTTCTTCAACCGCGAAGCAAAGGCGACCGAGGTGTACGACACAATTGCGAGCCGCTACAGGGAGATGGCAACAAAAGCGCGCAATGTCATGAACAAACCGACCGTTTTCACCGGTGCGCCGTTCCAGGGGACATGGTTCGTGCCGGGAGGCAAAAGCTATGCAGCGCAACTGCTGGCAGACGCTGGCGCGGTGTACCTCTGGGCGGACGACCCCTCGACCGGCAGCCTGCCGCTGAGTTTCGAGCAGGTCTTCGAGCGCGCCCGCGACGCCGATTTCTGGCTTAACCCCGGCATGTGGCAACGCCTCGCCGATGGCAGGACGGAGGATGAGCGGCTCGCCCAATTCGCTGCTTTCCAAAAAGGAAACGTGTTCAACAATAACAGGCGTGTGAACGAAAGCGGCGGCAACGACTACTTCGAGAGCAGTCCGACCAAGCCCGACATCGTACTGGCGGATTTGATCGCAATCTTCCATCCCGATCTCCTGCCCGATCACGAGTTGTACTTCTACCAGAAACTCGAGCCGTAGGGGAGCAAGTCGCCCATGGCAGAAACAATCCAACCAACCGTCGCATCACCCGCAATCGTTTCACCCTGGACCCGGCCAGGGCTGCGCCCGCTGGCGCTGCTCGTGATGTTTGGGGTGGTCGTTGGCGCCTTTGTGCTCAGCCTGAGTTTCGGGTCGGTTCGCATCCCGCTGGAGCAGGTGCTGACGATCCTCCTCGGCGGTGAGGCGGAGCGCGCAACGTGGAAGACGATCATCTATGACTTTCGCCTCCCCAAGGCGCTGACCGCCACCCTGGCCGGCGCTGCCCTTGGCGTCAGCGGCTTGCAGATGCAGACTCTCTTCCGCAATCCGCTGGCAGACCCCTTCGTGCTTGGCGTGAGTTCCGGCGCCAGCCTGGGAGTTGCGCTGGTGGTGTTGAGCGTGGGCGCTGCCAACACCACCCTGCTCGCTGTTGCCGGGCTGCCCGGCAACCTGAGCCTGGTCGTGGCTGCCAGCCTTGGCGCAGGCGCGGTGCTCATCCTGGTACTGACCCTGGCTCAACGGGTGCAGAGCAGCGTCACGCTGCTCATCCTGGGGCTGATGATCAGCTACCTGACGAGCGCCATTGTCAGCCTGTTGCTCTACTTCAGCATTGCTGAGCGCATTCAGGCGTATGTCGCCTGGAGCTTCGGCAGTTTCGGCGGGGTCACCTGGACGCAGATGCGCGTGCTTGCGCCTGCTATCGGCTTCGGGTTGTTGCTGGCGCTGGCGCTGACCAAGGCGCTCAATGCGTTGCTCCTGGGCGAAGCGTATGCCCGCAGTATGGGGCTGGACATTCGCCGGGCGCGGGTGGGGATCGTCGCCAGCGGCGCTGTGCTCGCCGGGGCAGTGACTGCCTTCTGCGGACCGATTGCCTTCCTGGGGATCGCCATCCCGCACCTCTGCCGGGCATTGTTGCGCAGCGCCGATCACCGCGTTCTGGTCCCCGCCTGCGCGCTGGTCGGCGCGACTGCCGCGCTGATTGCCGACCTGGTCGCGCAGGCGCCCGGCACAAACGTGGTATTGCCGCTGAATGCGATCACGGCGCTGATCGGCGCGCCGACGGTGGTCTGGATCATTCTGCGTCGCGGGGTTGGGAGAGGAACGTTTGGCGTATGAGCGTGACGGTGCTGGCAACCGAGAACCTGAGCATTGGCTACGCGCCCCGGCGCAGTCCGCAGCGGGTGATCGCCGCCGATTTGAACCTGGCGCTCCACACGGGCGAGGTGGTGTGCCTGCTGGGACCGAACGGCGTGGGCAAATCGACGCTGCTGCGCACCCTGGTGGGCATGCAGCCGCCCCTGGCCGGGCGCGTGTTTCTCGACGGGTCCGATCTGGCCACCCTCAGCGCCCGCGAGATCGCCCGGCGCCTCAGTGTGGTGCTGACCGAACGCATCGAGGTGGGACAACTGAATGTCTACGCGCTGGTCGCCCTGGGGCGCCACCCGCACACCGACTGGACCGGACGGCTGACACCCCGCGACGAGGAAGTTGTCCAGTGGGCGCTCGACGCGGTGAATGCGACGCACCTGGCGTCGCGGTTGGTGCACGAACTGAGCGATGGCGAGCGCCAGCGGGTGATGGTGGCGCGGGCGCTGGCGCAGGAGCCGCTGGTGATGATCCTCGATGAACCGACCGCCTTCCTCGACCTGCCGCGCCGGGTGGAAATGATGCGCTTGCTGCGCCGCCTGGCGCGCGAGACGAATCGCGCATTACTGCTCTCCACGCACGACCTGGACCTGGCGCTGCGCAGCGCCGATACGCTCTGGCTGATGGCGCCAGGCGGCGCGATGCACATTGGCGCACCGGAAGACCTGGTGCTCGGTGGGGCATTCGAGGCGACCTTTGCCAGTGAGGGGATCACGTTCGACCGTTACCAGGGACATTTCCACATCCATCCGCCCGCCCGCCAGCGCGCGGCGTTGATCGGCGACGGGGTGATCGGCGCGTGGACTGCGCGCGCCCTGGAACGCGCCGGATGCCTGGTCGTTGGCGGCGACGAAGCAGCATCGCTGCGGGTCATCGTCCACAGCGACGATCGGCAACCGTGCTGGGAAGTGCATACCGACGGCGCCGCGCCGCAGCGGGTCGGGTCGCTGCGTGAGGTGGCGGCGCTGGCACACCAGAGCCATATACAGAAGAAAGGAGTCTGATGACCACCTTTCTTGAACGGCGGATCGCCGAAGAACCTGGCAATGGCGCGCTCGAAATCTTCCCGCTCGAACCCAAAGAGGAAACCCTGGTCGCACTGATGACCGAACTCTTCCGCGATCACTGGGATAAAATCCATTTCGGACCGCTCATTCAGGGGTCGGTCTTCGAGATTAAGGCGACAGAGCCGCCGAAGAAAATCGGCATGCTCGACGGCTACCTGACCGTCGATTTTGGCGCATGGCATTTCCACATTTGCATTGGCGAACACAAGGGCAGCAAGAATCGCCCCGTCGATCCAGAGTTAGCCCGTCATCGCCGCACAGCGCGCGCCGAGTTCTACCGCCGCCTCAACCCCGACGGCGCCGTCGGCAGCTGGGGATTTCGCATGTTCAATGGCAAGGACGAGAACCAGATGTACATTTTCCTGCCAAATCCCTTCCTCTCTGACGACATGCGCTTCCTCAAACAGCCCGACTGGTCGCGCCTGGCGTTGTGGGATGACCTGCGCCAGCGGTATCTGGGTCTGCCGCCCGATCCGAAGGACCGGA
>DAOTWI010000421.1:0-3927 GCA_034436075.1 Roseiflexus sp. | reverse complement strand
GCCAATCGTGGAGTGGCCGCCAGAGGAGCTGGTTCACGCTAGGGCGCGCGGCCTTCTAGCAGCGCCTGTGGCGGAATGACCGCCACTCCATCCGCTGGGAGGTGTCCGACCTCGACGGACCCAATTGGTCAGCAGCGCAACGTCATCGGCACGCCCTGGCGGGGACCGAAATGGGTCGGCGGGCTGCCTAGTGGCCAGCCCGTTGGAATGCGCCAAAACGCGATAGTGCTCATATGTTTTGTCCGCCCTTAAACCCGCAAGCGGCGGGGTTGGGGGGGAGGGCGTCCACCTGCGCGGTTCGGCACGCTCACCGCACGTGGACGCTGCCGTTCCCGTCCGTGGAGGCGGACGGGAGGACGCAAGCCTATCAGGAGCGATTTATGGTTTTTGAGAAATTAATCCGGTATCGCCAAGTCTAGCCCGCGAAGGCGGGCTTTGCAGCAGGAGCCTGCGGCTTCAGCCGCCGGGCGGGGGGGCTCATGCCTGCACCCCCCGCTTCCCCTCAGGCGCTCCACAAAGGGCGTGAAACAGCACGAAGAACGTCCGCTGCCTGCCATCTTCCACCTTCCACTTTCGCACCTTCTCACGTGCAACGTGCAACATGCAACGTGCAACGACCACCTTCCACCTTCGCACCTTCCACCTTGGCACATGCAACGTGCAACGACCACCTTCCACTTTCGCACCTTCCGCCTTCGCGCGTTCCCACGTGCAACACCTTTCGCCTTCGCACTGTTCATATGTTCCTCCAACAGTTCACTAATACGACTGAGACCGAACTGTGATATGCTACCTTTCAGGAAATCCAGGCAAGAGGCAGAGACGAGAGGCAAGAGGCGAGAGGCGAGAGGCAAGAGGCGAGAGGCGAGAGGCGAGAGGCAAGAGGCAAGAGGCAAGAGGCAAGAGGCGAGCGGGAAAGGTTGAAGGTGAGAAGGTCAAAGGTCGAACGTTGAACGTTGAACGTTGAACGGAGAGCCGTTGCATTGCAACGGCTGTAGCGCAAGGCGAGAGGCAAGAGGTTGCAGGTTGCAGGTAGGCAAGTTGTAAAGCGGAAACGTAGAACAGCGGAAGGCTGGAAAAGATTTGCCTCTGCGTCCTCTGTGTCTCTGCGGTGAATCATCAGGCGCGAAGGTTAACCCCTGCCCCCAGTTCTCAGTTCTCAGTTCTCAGTTCTCGGTTCTTGGTTCTCAGTTCTTGGTTCTCAGGAGGCAAATAGATGACATTCAACACCAACCGATTCACACAAAAATCCGAAGAAGCATTACTGGCGGCGCAGAGCATGGCCGAGCGCAACGGCAACAGCCAGGTTGAGCCGGAGCACCTGTTGCTGGCGCTGCTCGAACAGACCGATGGCGTTGTGCCGCAGGTGTTGGCGAAACTCAATGTGGCGGTCGGCGTCCTGGTGCAGCAACTGCGCGCCGAGATCAATAAGTTCCCGCGTGTCAGCGGCGGTGGGGTGCAACTCCAATACTCGCCGCGCATGCGCAATGTCGTGGTGCGCGCCGCCGACGAAATGCCGCAGTTCGGCGACGAATACATCAGCACCGAGCATCTGCTGCTGTCGATCCTGCAGCACGCCGGCGGAGGCGCCGAGCGCGTCTTGCGGCAGGCGGGCATCACGCGTGACCGATTGCTTCAGGCGCTGCGCGAAGTGCGCGGCAGCCAGCGCGTCACCAGCCCGACGCCGGAAGGCACCTATGCGGCGCTCGAACAGTACGGGCGCGACCTGACCGAACTGGCGCGGCGCGGCAAACTCGACCCGGTGATCGGGCGTGATGAGGAGATCCGCCGCGTGATCCAGATTCTCAGCCGCCGCACGAAGAACAACCCGGTGCTGATCGGCGAGCCGGGCGTCGGCAAAACCGCAATCGTCGAAGGTCTGGCGCAGCGCATCGTGCGCGAAGACGTGCCTGAGGCGCTGAAGAACAAGCGAATTATTGCGCTCGATATGGGCGCGCTGATCGCAGGCGCCAAATACCGCGGCGAGTTCGAGGAGCGCCTGAAAGCAGTCCTGAAGGAGATTCAGGAGCGCGATGACGTCATTTTGTTCATCGACGAGTTGCACACCGTCGTTGGCGCTGGCGCCGCCGAGGGCGCGATGGACGCCAGCAATATGCTCAAACCGATGCTCGCGCGCGGCGAACTGCACATGGTCGGCGCAACCACGCTCGACGAATATCGCAAGCACATCGAAAAGGACGCGGCGCTCGAACGGCGCTTCCAGCCGGTCATGGTCGATCCGCCGTCGGTCGAGGACACGATCTCGATCCTGCGCGGTCTGAAGGAGCGCTACGAGACCCATCACGGCGTGCGCATCACCGACGCCGCGATTGTCGCCGCAGCGACGCTGTCGGATCGCTACATCTCCGACCGCTTCCTGCCGGACAAGGCGATTGACCTGATTGACGAGGCGGCGGCGCGGCTGCGCATGGAAATCACCAGCGACCCGCAGGAACTGGACGACCTGAAGCGGCGCATCATGCAACTCGAAATCGAACGTGAGGCGCTGAAGAAGGAGAAGGACAAAGCCAGCAAAGAGCGCCTGGAAAAACTGGAGCAGGATTTGGCTAATTTGCAGGAGCAGCGGCGCGCCGTCGAAGCGCAGCTCCAGCGCGAACGCGAGCAACTGGCGCGGGTGCAGCAACTGAAAGAACAGATCGATCAGACCCGCGTCGAGATCGAGCGCGCGCAACGGGTGTACGACTACAACAAAGCCGCGGAATTGCAGTATGGCCGGCTCAACACGCTGGAGCGCCAGCTGGCGGAGATCGAAGAGCAGATCCGCGCTTCGGGCGGCGGGATGCTGCGCCAGGAAGTGACTGAGCAGGATATTGCCGAGATCGTCTCAAAATGGACGGGCGTGCCGGTCACAAAACTGCTCGAAGGCGAAATCGAGAAACTGGTGCATATGGAAGAGCGTCTGCACCAGCGCGTCGTCGGGCAGGACGAAGCGGTGTCGGCGGTGGCGAATGCCGTGCGGCGCGCGCGCGCCGGGCTGCAAGACCCCAACCGGCCGCTTGGCTCATTCCTGTTCCTGGGTCCCACCGGCGTCGGCAAGACCGAACTGGCGCGCGCGCTGGCGGAGTTCCTCTTCGACGACGAGCAGGCGATGGTGCGGATCGACATGTCGGAGTACATGGAGAAACACACCGTTGCGCGGTTGATCGGCGCGCCTCCGGGGTATGTCGGCTACGAAGAGGGCGGTCAGTTGACCGAAGCGGTGCGCCGCAAACCCTACTCGGTTGTGCTGTTCGATGAGGTGGAGAAAGCGCATCACGACGTATTCAACGTCCTCCTCCAGATCCTGGACGACGGGCGGCTCACCGACGGGCATGGGCGCGTGGTGAACTTCAAGAACACCGTGATCATCATGACCAGCAACATCGCCAGCCCGACGATCCAGGAACTGGCGCAACGCGGCGCGTCTCAGGACATCATTCGCGCCAGCGTGATGGAGGAACTGCGCGCGCAGTTGCGACCGGAGTTTCTCAACCGGATCGACGAGATCATCGTCTTCAAGCCGCTGTCGCGCGAGCAGATTGGCCAGATCGTCGAGATCCAGCTCAAACGGTTGCGCCGGTTGCTGGCGGATCGCAAGATTTCGCTCGAACTCAGCCCGGCAGCGCGCGAAAAACTGGTCGCCGAAGGATACGACCCGGTGTTCGGCGCGCGTCCGTTGAAGCGCGTCATCCAGCAGCGCATCCAGAACCCGCTGGCGCTGCACCTGTTACAGGGCGAGTTCCGCGACGGCGACGCCATCTTGATCGATGTCGCGCCCGACGGATCATTCTCCTTCGAGCGCGTCGTCGTCGGCGAGGTGGTATCGCCGTAAACGCCATTCGGAGGGGCAGGGCGCCGCCGCGCCCCTGTCTGGCGGCGCCCTGCCCAGAACGGGACGCAGTAGGGGCAAGGCGCCGCCTTGCCCCT
>DAOTWI010000420.1:0-14185 GCA_034436075.1 Roseiflexus sp. | reverse complement strand
GTTGGGCGAGGCGAAAAATTTACCTCGTCCTGATGCGGTAGACCTTCGCCGCGCTCATAGCAGCAAAAAGTCAAAAAACTTCGTTTACAGACCATTTATGGAGTTGGAGAAAATAATCTGGTATTGCCTCGTCCAGCCCGCGCAGGCGGGCTTTGCAACCGGAGCCCGCGGCTTCAGCCGCCGGGCGGGTAGGCGGATAGCGGCATAATTATTCAAAAACCATCAATCGCTGGCAGCCGGAGCGTCGTTTCCTGACAAATCATGCCTGCACCCTCACACATCCGCCACACGCACATGGTCATGTTGCTGCGCCACTCGTTCGCAGACAGCGAGGAGGCGCGCAGCGCGTTGCGTGTAGGTGTACGGCGCCACCCGTTCGCGCCCGCGCTGCGCCAGCGTATGCCGTTGTGCAGGATCATCGAGCAGCATCCGCAGCGCCGCAGCAAGCGTCGCGTGATCGCCGCGCGGCGCATAGAGCGCGCCATCGTCGCCGGTGATCTCGCGCAGCGCGGGAAGATCGGGACAGATGACGGCGCGTTCCATCGCCAGATACTCGAACAACTTCAGCGGCGACGCCGTCACATCGGTTACGGTGTCGGGAATGACCAGCACATCGGCGGCAGCCAGGTAGAGCGGCACGCGATCCTGCGGCTGTACCCCGGCAAACGTCACCCGATCGCCGATACCGAGGCGTTGCGCCTGCGCGACGAGTGCGGCGCGTTCCTGGTCGCGCCCGCCAACCAGGATCAACCGCGCGCCGGGAACCTCTGCCAGCGCGTCGAGCAACCGATCAACCCCGCGATAGGCGAAGGTCAACCCGGCATAGACGATCGTGGGTTCGGCGGGCAACCCCAACGCACGACGAGCGGCGTCGCGGTCTTGGGGCATGTAGATCGTTTCATCATAAGCGTCGGGCAACACCGCAACCTCGTGAGGCTCGCGCAAGCCGAGCGATGCCAGCAGATCGCGGAACGCAGCAGTCAGCGACGTCAGCGCCGCCGGTTGCGTCAGCGTCACACGGTCGATCAGGTGGAGCAGCGGTTGCGCCCAGCGCTCTTTCGCGCGCGACGGGTTGCGGCTCTCCAGGTCGTGCACTTCGTACACCACGCGCGCACCGATGAGGCGAGGCGCAAGCAGAGCGAGCCAGAACGCACAGATTACCTCGCGCACATACACGACATCAAAGCGCTGGCGGCGTCCAAAGCCCAGCCAGATCAGCGTTGCAAGCACGAGCCACGCATAGGCGCTACGCTCGGCGTAGTACCAGAGGGTCGAACGATACAATCGCGACAGGCGCCCAATCCCGATGCGCGGCAGATGGAGCGCCAGCCCGTCGAAGGCGCTGGGACCGGCTTCAACCCGCGGCACAATCGCCAGCGTCTCCGGCGCCAGCGCCTTCAACGCCCGCAGCGTGGCATGGGTCTGCACCGCATTGGCAGAGCGCAGCCGCAGGCTGTTGGGGTAGGCGACATAGCAGATGCGCATGGCGTTACCCGGCAGGCGCCGTCACTCCTTTGCCCGACAGGAACGGCTCATAGAGGCGCAACAATTGCTCAGCGATAGTGCGCGAATTGAACGCTGCCGCCATCGTGGGTCCGCGCTGCGCATACCTCTCCCACAGTGATCGATCATGCAACAGACGCACCAGCGCGGCGCCAATCGCTTCCCCGCTGCGCGGCGCCACAACGATCCCGCAGTCTGCCGCAGCGACATAATCACTGACGCCGGTGGTGGACGTAACAATCGGCGGCGTGCCGACCGCTGCGGCCTCGACCACCACCCGGCTGAACGACTCGGCGACCGAAGGAACGACCGCCACATCAGCGGCGGCGAGGTGCGCCATTGCCTGATCGTGCGGAATACCGCCGGTAAACGTGACTGCGGACGCGACACCCAGCGCCTCTGCACGGCGCTGGAGGTAGGCGCCATAATCGCCAAAGCGTTGCGTGCGACGATTGGGTCCTACAATCAATGTCTGGACATCAACGCCGCCGGTGCGTGCGTGGGGCAGGGCTTCCACCAGATATTCAATCCCCTTGAATGGATGGAGACGATTCAGGCTGACAATGATCGGGCGCGAGGGATCGAGGTTGTAGCGTGCGCATATGTCTTTTCTGCTCTGTTGACGGAATGTTTCGAGAGGTGCGCCGGGGGGGGGGTAACTGTCGGCAGTGATATTGTACGGAATAGCTGTCACTTTTGCGGGTGAAGCGCCCAATCGCACCGCCAGCGAGCGGATCTGCGGCGAGTCGGCGCGCAGCGTATCGGCGCGCCGAAATACAAGAGGGAGCAGCATACGCACCGCAAGAAATCGTGCATACCCATAATCGAACTCAGGCACGCTCATAATATCGGCGCCAGGCAACGTGACGGCAAGCGGCGGGTGCATGGATCGCAGTGTCAGCGCAGCGACCAGACCAAGCGGAAACGCCGTCTCGACATGCACAAGATCATAGCGCCGCGTCGCAATGAAACGACGGTAGTGCGCAAGTGCGCCAGCCAGGTAGGGGTATCCGGTTGGGAGCGCCAGCGTGCGATTGAGGCTTTTCAGCGCAATGCTGGAACTGACCGGCAGGCGATGCACGACGACGCCCTCCTGCACCTCGCTGGTCAGGCGTGGAATGCCAGCGGCGAGCGTGATCACCTCGGCATCGATTCCACATTCACGCCAGGCGTTGATGACCTCGGCATGAATGCGGTTGCCCATCAGGGCAGGGTCGTAGCGCGGAATGAAGTACAGGATAGTCATACACGATCAGGTGCGACGTTCGTAGATAATGAACCCATCGCCAAACAGAATCGGTTGGTAGTCGTTTGCAAGGCGCTGATCGAGTTCAGGAAAGCTTCTGGTCGTATCAGGTCCACTGACCCACGGTTTATCCTCAGCAGTGATCTGAATGACAAACCGGGGGCGACTCGCATCAAACTCATCAATGAAGCGCTGGCGGAGACGTTGAATAGTCGGATGTGAAATGTGGTGATAGAGAAAAAAATCCTCGACGAACGATGTTGCGGGCATCGTCCGAGCGATCAGTGCGGCATAATTGGCGCCGCCAGTCCAGTCGAGCGTCTGCACGCGATCATTCGGTCCAACCCGTTCGCGCAGAAACGCGACAATCTGGTCGGTGCGTTGGAACTTGCGTCCCGTCGGCGAGCCGCCAAAAAGGTTCAGCTCTGATGAAGGACGGGCTGCGGCAACGATCACGGCGCTGACGATCAGGACAGTGACCGGATACCACCGTCCTGGCTTTTCTGGAAGACGAAAAGCGAGCGCCGTCAGCAGGATCAGGAAGAACAGCATCGGTAACCAGTGGTACGACCAGAACTTGCCCGCAGGTATGGGATACAGGGCGTACCCGATAGCCAGCGCAACCAGCATCTGAACAAACAGGCGATGGGTGCGCGTCAGCGTCTGGTCGCGGAGCGTTGTCACGGCGCCGATGAGCGCCGTGATCAACCAGAGGTGATGTCCACCGAACTCCACCCAGTTGTTCCATACATACCATGGGTAATTGACGGCGTCAATCGTGTGATGAACTCTATCGAGGCGATTGTAGAGCGGCCAGTAATGGATTGCAATGTCGAGAAAAGAGGACCAGGCGCCCGACGACCAGAGATACCCGGCGACTGCCAGCAACGGCAGTGCAGCGCCAGCAAGAACGGCAATGCCCGTCGTGAGAACGAACATGAAACGATTGTTGCGCTGAACATCCGGCGTCCAGTGCATCCCGGCATACCATCCGGCAACGATTGGCAAACCGATGATGGCGTGCGGTTTCACCATCATCGCAAGACCGAACAACGCGCCAATAGCCGCGACCGAGAGATAGAAGCGTGGTAATGCGGCAGGATGACTGATGTGCGCAATGACGAGCGCCAGTCCGACAGGAACGAGCAGGAGGAACTCGCGTTGAAGCGCCATATATGCGCCATTGTGCAGATAGAGCAATCCGAACACGATGGCTGCCGCGCATCCAACGTGCGTCCCCAACGGTCGCAGAGCGACAAAGACGCTCGCCAGGAGCATGAGCAGAAGCGTCTGATCGGCAAGGCGAAGCCCTATATCGCCGAACCCGAACAATCTGCCAATAGCCGCGCTCAACAGATACGGTCCCGGCATGTTTTGCACGACGACATCGCGGTATGGCGCCAGTCCGTGGCGTTCGATCAACCAGCCCAGGTAGATCATATTGGCGGCATCGAATCCGAGACGCCACCGAAGGGAAAACACGATTGCCAGGAGCAACAGAAAACCCAGCGATCCAAACAGCCATGCAAACGCCCGTTTTCGATACACGGCAGGCTGTTCGCCCTGAGTGGCGGATTTCACCAGCCATAATCCAGCAAAACCGGCGCCGATGGTCACTATCAGATCCCAGACTCCAGGTTGTACGGCAGTTGCCGTCTCTGGCGCCAGATGCCAGGCAGCAGCAGGGATCAGCGCGATGCTCAGGGATACAGCCATTGAAACGGAGGATGGCAGCCAGAGACGCAGCCACGCATGCGCCAGAAGTGTGGTCGCCACGATAGTAGCGCAGCGTAGTACTGCTGGCAGCCACAGACGCTCGCCTGCCGGACGCATGCGCACCTCGCCAACCGCCACACCAAGCGCGCGCCGATCCGGGGTGCCGCTCGACGCCGAAACTCCAGTCAGTTGCAAGCCGGGATGCATCCATATCCACCCTTCCGGCGCGAGCAGCACATGGTGGGTGCGCCAGGACGGCGCCACGCTGACCGTAAATGGCGACTGCACATCAGTTGCAAAGGTGATAGCAGTGGCTGGCGCATCAGGATACTGCGGCGCCGTGAGCGGCATTGAGAGAACAACACCGCTATACTCCCGATATGCGCTAAAGTGAATGATGCTCTGATCTTTGCTCCAGCGCCAGACTGCGGTATCGTTTCGCTCGACGCCCCAGAAGTTATCAAAGACGGCTGGCGCCATTGTTCCATCGACGGCAACGCGCTGCAAACCAGGCGCGGGGGGAAACGCCGCCGTCGCTGCCAGCAACCCGATAGCTACAATATACAGCAGGCTCACCAGGAGTGATGCAGACCCAAAAAGCCGCTGCTGCACAGAGTGCGCCGAGACCAGCACGCCAGTTCCTCCCATATGGTCCCTGGATCGAACCTGCGCAGTATACCATAGCTCGTCTTTGGCAAAAATGCGCGTCTCTCCTGGCACAACGAGAAGGTGGATTGTTCGAGAGAGGTTGCTGTCATTATCTGGTTACGCTCTTTTGTTACAATAGTTACAATAGCGGCGCATAGATGCCCTGTCAGGCGCGTCAGGCATCACACAACAACAATTAATACCGGGTGTGGCAGACAATGGATATCGAGGCGCTCCGTGCAGAGAATGCAGCGCTCCGGGCTCGCGTGGGTGAGCTTGAACGTGCATGGCAACGCGTACAGGACCCGGCATCGCCTGATCCTGACCCCTCAGCGCATGAGGATTACCTTGCTGCACTCCACGAAACGGCGCTGGCGATCATGAACCGCCTCGATCTGCGCGAGGTGCTGGAAGCGATTATGCTGCACGCGACCCGGCTGGCAGGCACGAGTGACGGGTACATTGATCTCTTGTCGCCTGATGGAACACGGATGGAGATGAAGATTGGGATTGGTTGGCATGCTGTGCATCGCGGTGGGACGATCGATATCGGCGAAGGCATCAGCGGCAGGGTCTGGCAAACCGGGGAGCCAGTGATTGTCAGAGATTATCGGACATGGGAAGGACGTATCCGCTCGTTTGACACATCGAACCTGGGAACGGTCATTGCAACGCCATTGAAGTTGGAATCGACGGTTATCGGGGTGCTGGGCGTCTCGTATTGCGAGCCGGATCATCCTGCCGCTGAGACCATTGTTCATCTGCTGGCGCGCTTTGCCGATCTGGCTGCGATTGCCATCGACAATGCCCGGCTGTACACCACCGTTCAGGAAGAATTGATCGAACGACGCCGGATCGAAGCCGAACTGCGCGAGAGTGAAAAGCAATTGCGTCAGCTATATGCGGTGACGAGGCGTCAGGCGCAGGAACTGCATCTGATCGGTCAGGTGCGCGAAGCGATTGCGCGCGAGATTGACCTGCCCGCCCTCTTCCGCACCGTCGTTGAGTCGATAGCGGCAACCTTCGGGTATACGCTCGTTTGTCTCTATGTGCGTGATGGCGATGACCTGATTCTTCAGCATCAGGTTGGGTACTCAGGTGAGTTGAACCGCATTCCTGTCGGCAAAGGCGTCATAAGCCGCACTATCCTCAGCGGCCAGCCGGCGCTGGTGACTGATGTGCGCAGCGATCCCGATTTTGTTGGAACAATGGACAACATCGTATCGGAAGTCTGCGTACCGTTGCGCGACCAGGAGCGCATCATCGGCGCGCTCAACATTGAGAGCATCGAGGGAGTGACGCTCACCGAGGATGACCTGCGCCTGATGACCGAACTGGTCGAACATGTCAATGTCGCAATCGAACGCGCCCGGCTGTATGAGCAACTGTGGCGGCGTGTGCAACAACTTGATGCACTGTACGATACGATGTCCGACATCACCGGTAATCTGGATCGCGATACGGTATTGAAGGCGATCGTCGAGCGCATGATTGCGCTGATGCGTGCGTCACATGGCATGATTGCGTTGTATGATCCGGAGCAGCACAATCTGCGGATTCACTACACGGTCGGCATGGATCGGGATTATACCGGCATGCGCCTGGCGCCTGGCGAAGGGCTGATCGGCAGAGTAGCGCTGACACGCCAGCCGCTGGTTGTGTACGACTATGGTCGTTGGGAGGGGCAATCGCCGGTATTTCAGGCTGCGCCTTCTGCGAATGTGGTGGCTGTACCGCTGCTGGCAGGCGATGAACTGATCGGTGCGCTCAGTGCAGGCGATACCAATCTGAAGCGGGTGTACACGAATGATGATATTCGCCTGCTCAGCATGTTTGCCCAGCAGGCGACGATTGCTCTCAAGAATGCACGGTTGTTCGCCGAAGTGCAACATCTGGCGATCACTGACCCGCTGATGGGAATCTACAACCGGCGCTACTTCTTAAGTGCAGCGGTGCGTGAATACGAGCGAGCGCGGCGTCATCGCCACGCATTGGCGGTGCTCATTGCCGATCTCGATAATTTCAAGCAGATCAATGATCGCTACGGTCATCCAACGGGCGATCAGGTGTTGCAGGCGGTCAGCAGCATCTTCCGTCGTGAACTGCGCTCGATTGACCTACTGGCCCGCTATGGCGGCGAGGAAATCATTGTGTTGCTGCCCGAAACCGATTGTGGCGGAGTTGTTCGGGTGGTTGAACGCCTGCGATTGCGTCTAATGGACGCAATTGCAACTGATCGCTGCGAGATACGAGTCACTGCCAGTTTTGGCGCAGCGGTCAATCAACATATGCATCCCCCAACGATCGAAACGCTCATTGCAAACGCCGATCAGGCACTGCTGCATGCCAAACAGCAGGGTAAGGATCGTCTCGTGATCTGGTGCGACATGTGCGATGCGACTAGCGTATGCCCGCACATGTCGCCGGATGCGCTTCATCGCCGCGTGACGATTATCTCCTTTACCAGGAAGCAATCGGATGAAACAGCGTAACCGTACCGCCTCCATCGCTGGCGCGGTACAATACAAGTGCGTGAGCATGCATCGACGGGCGTTGCGTCTGCTCTGCATCGTCGTTACTATCAACAGGTGATCGTGATCCCCGAAAGGTGTACAGCGACGTGTTTCAGCAAGCGGCGACTCGGCCAACATGGTTCATCTCCGCCTACAGTGCGCTGGCGCTGCTCCTTGGCGCGCTGGCAGTCATATTGCGCGGCTATGAATACATCCTCTATCTCCTGATATGGCCCATCATCCTGAGCGCTGCCATTGTTCCCTGGCGGATGTACCTGATCCTCATTGGCATTGGCATCGCGGTCACGGCTATCACATTGCCGCTGGCGGTTCCAGATCTCGAGGAGTCGACAAAGACCGCGTTGGCGGCAACGCTGGCAGCCGTGTTGATTTGCGAAAGCGTCTATCGGCTGGCGCGTCGTCAGCGCGCTATGGCGCGCGCGTTGCAGGAGAGCGAAGAGCGATTTCGCTGCACCGTCGAGCATGCCCCTGCGCCGATGGCAGTGACTGATATGCAGGGTCGGCTGAAGTGGTTCAACCAGCGTCTGTGTGATGCGCTCGGATATGATCACGCCGAATTGCGTCAGCAGATGATCAATCGTTTTGCCCATCCAGAAGATCAGACCCGCCGGTTGCACACTGCCCTGCTGGAATCCGGCGATGGAGTAGCGACAATCGAAAAGCGCTACATTGCAAAAGACGGCCGGGCTATTCCGATGCTGGTCAAGGGAACATTGCTGCGCAATGCCGCAGGCAAGCCGCACGAGGCGCTGGTCATTTTCTTCGATTTGACGGCGCAGCGCGAAGCGGAAGCGCAACGTCTGGCGTTGGAGCGCCAGATGTTCGAAACGCAGCGGATCGAAAGCCTGGGGATGCTGGCAGGAGGGGTGGCGCACGATTTTAATAACCTGCTGGCAAGCATTTTGGGAAACACAAACCTGGCGCTGCTCGACATGCCGCCCCGCTCGCCTGCACGCGCGTGCCTGGAGCAAGTCGAGTCGGCTGTTCAGCGCGCCGCCGAACTGACGCGGCAGATGCTGGCGTACACGGGACGCGGCCGGGTGAACCGCGAGATGATCGATGTGAATGCGGTCATCGATGCCATGAACACGTTTCTGCACACCGTCATCCCTTCCACCGTATCGGTGGACTATCAGTTTGAGCAGGAGTCATTGATGGTGCGTTTCGACCTTACACAATTGCGCCAGGTTATTGTGGCGCTGGTTGAGAACGCAGCGGAAGCGATCGGCGATCAGGAGGGTCAGATCGTGATCACAACCGGTGAGCGCCTGTTTGATGCGACCTGTCTGCCACACTCCGCCGCTGGCGCCGATCTGCAGGCAGGGCGCTATGCTCTGGTCGAAGTGCGCGATACTGGCTGCGGCATCGATCAGCAAACGATGTCACATCTGTTTGAGCCATTTTTTAGCACCAAGCCGGGCAGTCGCGGCCTGGGACTGGCTGCAACGCTTGGCATTGTGCGCAGTCATGGCGGTGCGATTCAGGTCGAAAGCGTCCCGGGGCAGGGGAGTACGTTTCGTGTATTCATTCCTGTTGGGATGCCAATGGCGGGAACTTCGTCCCCGGACCCCGCCCCGTCATCACCAGTTGAAGCCGCGCAACCGGAGTCGCGCACATCGCCGGGTATTGTTCTGGTCGTCGATGATGAACGGTCGGTGCGCTCGGTCGCGGCACGCATGGTCGAGCGCCTGGGATATGAGACCCTCCAGGCGCCCGATGGCGAAACCGGCGTCGCATTGTTCAGCGCACATGCTGACACGATTGCCTGTGTGTTGCTGGACGTTTCTATGCCAGTTATGGACGGGGCGCAGGCGCTCCAGGCGATGCGCGCCATCCGCCCAAACGCGCAGATCGTTCTCATGAGCGGGTACGCAGGGGAAGAGCTGGCTGCCCGTTTCGGGCAATCGCAACCGAACGGTTTTCTGTACAAACCGTTCGACTCCGCCGAACTCAAAGCCTGCCTGGAAGCTGCGCTGGGCAGGTGACTGAGGCGATGCCAGCCAATCAACCCCTGCGCGAGATGGGCGCTCTCCCGCTGGGCGAGGAATTGTTGTCTGACCACGCATCGTTGTGCAATCTCTTTGAGGAACTGCCTGGAGCGCAGGTTTCGGCGCTTTTGCCGCTAGAAGACGAAGCGATCATTGATCATTCCGATGCCACTGCGCGTGAGAAAGGCATTGGACACGCCTCTGCCGATGAGCGCAGCGTTCGTGAAACAACCTCCTTGTCCACTCAGGCGACATTGGAGTTGATGCCTGCCGATGCGAATGGCGCGGCGCCCGTCATCGATGTATTTCCAGTTGTCTGGCCTCATCTCGAACAGGCGCTGCGAACCGCACAGACCGAACGTGAACTTGCACAGCGTTGCGGCATCGAGCTGCAGCAGGCGCGCGTCTGGCTGCAACGCGCCGTGCAGGAAGGGCTGGCAGTGAAGTTGACCCGCCCGACACGCTCCATTATCGCTTCTGCGGAGAACCGGGGGCGTTAGTGCAGTTCTCGCAGCAGTGCGCCTCCATTGACTATTGTGCCATCGGCGTTGGCTTCGACAGGCTCAGCCAACGAGCAGCGATTTTTGAGAACATAATCCGGTATCGCCAGATATAGCCCGCGCAGGCGGGCTTCGCAACAGGAGCCCGCGACTTTAGTCGCCGGGCGAACGTTCAAACTCCATCAACCGCCGGGCGGGGAGGCATGAAGCGAAAGGCGGGAGCGAGGCGTTTCCGTTCGCAATCACGATAACGTCCTCAGCCCAATCCGCGCAGATCTGTCTCAATCTGTGCGTATCCGTGTCCTACACCAGCTTACAGGGATCGAGCATCTCGTGCGCCCTGTGTAGCCACTGCCTGCCGGATCCAGGCTTCCTGCTCCTCGCGCGTGACAGCGATTCCATCAAGGTGCGCAGCGCGAAGCGCGGTGAGCAATTCGCCGAAGCGCGGTCCCGGACGCAAGCCGAGCGACTCGAGGAACTTTCCGTCGATCGCCAGTTTGACGCCGCGCAGATGCTCGATATAGCGCCGAATCCATTGCGGCGCAGGCGCAGGTTCGGCAATCTGCGCCGTGCGCAGTGCTGCGATGCCAACGCCGTGCAAGGCGCGATCAATCGTACTGTCTGCGATTGGCTGCTCGGAACCTTCGGCTTCGGCGCGTAATGCTTCGACACGATCCCGCGCCAGCGTCAGGTCTGCCAGCAGGCGGGCTTCGCCTGCCGGCAGGCGGTATCGGGCTGCAAAAGCGGCGCGCTCATCGCCAGTCAGCGGGTAGACCAGCAGCGCCAGGTACAGATCGGGCAATGAGACATCCGGGAAAGCAGCCTGTCGCGCCGCCGCAAACCATTCGTCGATAGCGGGAGACCACTGGAGCGCCGGGTGCATCGCACGCAGGACGCCGAGATTGTCGAGGAGCGCCAGCGCCGGTTCAGGATGCTCCTCTGCCAGAATGAGCCGCAGTTCGTGCAAGATCCGCTGCGGTGTGGCGCGTCCCAGGACGCCCTGTTCGAGCGCGTCGCCGATCAATGCGCGGGTGCGCGGTTCGATGGCGAACTCCAGCCGTGCAGCAAGGCGCGCAGCGCGTAGCATACGCGTCGGGTCGTCGATGAAACTCAGATTGTGCAGCACGCGGATCAACCGGCGGGCGATGTCGCGCCGCCCGCCATAGAAATCGTAGAGCCAGCCGTAGCGCGCCGGATTGAGGCAGATCGCCAGCGTGTTGATGGTGAAGTCGCGGCGGTGCAGATCGTGCCGCAGCGAAGCGGCTTCGACGTCGGGCAGGGCTGAGGGGCGCTCGTAAAACTCGGTGCGCGCCATCACGAAGTCGAGGGTGAGCGATTGCCCATCCGGTTGTTCGAGGGTCAGGGTTGCAGTTCCGAATGCCGTATGGCTGCGCACCGCGCCGCCGAGTTCGGTTGCCAGCGCCTCCGCCAGCCCGATCGCATCCCCTTCAACGACCAGGTCGAGATCGTCGGGCGGGCGCTCCAAGATCATGTCGCGCACCGCGCCGCCGACGATATAGAGCGCCGCGCCGCGCTGCTGCGCAATAGCGCCAGCTCGTCGCAGGATGGTCAGCAATTCGGGATCGAGGAAACGTTCGAGCGCCTCGCTGACAATCTCGTGATCACTCTTGCCTGCGGGTTGCCCGGCTGCCCAGGCGCGCAGCAGATCGCTGCGGGTGATGATGCCCAGCAATCGCTTGTGCGCGTCAACAACCAGCAGGCGACCGGTGCGATCGCCGTTGTCTGCGGCGAGCGCGCTGCGCACGGTTGTGAGTGATGCATCCGGCGGCAGCAGCGTCGGACCGTGCCAGAGGTAACGCGCCAGCGGAGCGTCGCGCAAGCCGTGGCGCAGCGCCCGATCGAGATCGCGGCGCGAAATAAGCCCCTGCACAACCCCGTCATGATTGACGACCGGCAGTGCGCCATGCCCATAGCGCAGCAACAACTCCTCCGCCTGCGCCACCGTTGCGTCGACGGGCGCCGTGTGCACCGGGCGGGTCATAATGTCGGCGGCAGTCAGCGCAGGTTGCATCAGTTCGCGCACCGCCGCTTCGACGCGAGCAAGGAGCGTTTCAGCGTCGATTCCGCGCACATAGGCTGCGGCGGCGTAGCGATGACCCCCGCCGCCGAAACCTGCCGCCAGCGCGCCAGCATCAAGCGTATCGGCGCTGGCGCGCAGGATGAGTTGCGTGCCGGTATCGCCGGTTGCGATCGCCAGCGCGATGACCGCTGGCGTATACAGGTCGCGCAGGCGATGCGCCAGCGACGAGAGTTCCGGGACCGGTCCATCGACCCGCGCCCAGGCAAAGAGCGCCGTCCAGCCGCTGATGTCTTCCAGGCGCATCGTCTGTTCGAGTTGGTGCAACACCTGTTCCTGCACTGCGGAGAGCGGGCGGCGGAGAAACTCGCCAACCGCCTCGATCCGCGCGCCGCGTTCGAGCAACCACGCGGCGCACATCACATCGACCGCGCGCGTGCCAGGCAACGAGAGATTTCCGGTGTCTTCATAAATGCCCAACAGCAGGAGTGTCGCCTCCACAGGACTCAAAGGCAGGTGGTGCTCCATGAGCCGCTGAACCAGAATGGTGGTCGTTGCGCCGGTATCGGCGTAGATCAACTCCTCGTGCGGGGCGAGATCGCGTTCGGGACGGTGATGATCGATGATGATCGTCGGGATCGGCGTTTCACCCAGCAGGGGAAGGCGTGGAACCGTTGCAGTATCGACCAGGATCAGGCGTGTGACCGGTTCGCGTGGCAGATCGTTCATGCGAACGAAGGGAAGTTCTTCACGGTGCAGTGCGGCGAACTCGCGCACATTCTCGTTCAACTGCGGATTGAGCGCAGCCAGCGCGCCCGGGTACAGGCGCGTCGCCGCCAGCTGCGACGCCAGCGCGTCGAAGTCGGTGTTGCTGTGGGTCAGGATCAGTTCCATAGATCGGCGACTGTGCGTTCGAGCCATTCCATCCAGGGCAGAGCGCGCTGCCGGCTGAACTCCGGGAGCGGCATACGCCGGATCGCAAGATCGAGCAACGAGAGGGTGCACTGCTCCGCCATCCGGCGGCACTCGACCCAACCAGCGACTTCGCGCCCGTCGTTCAGTGTAACATACACCGCGATGGTTATTGGTCCGACGTACTCGCCATACTGGCGATTGACCCGATCAGGATACATCTCGCCGAAGCGGATCTGCTGGTAGGTGATGCGTTGGGTGCGCAGCGCATACGCCACCTGATCCTCATACGACCGGATTGGCGGCGGGCGCAACGCCAGCAACGCCCCGATGGCGACAATGCACATCAGGGCGCTGGCGGCGATGATGAGGGAGGAACGCACGATGAACGAACGGATGGTCATTGCAGCATGATTTCGTGCCCGGTTTCGGCGCTCTCCAGCACTGCCTCCATCATTTCCTGCACGATCAACCCATGGCGCAGCGGCGCCTGACACGGCACGCCATCGAGAATGCACTCGACGAAATGAGCGGCGATCGCCGTCCATACCCCTTCCCAGTCCTTGGGAACATGGTAGGTGCTATCAACTGGAGTCCCGGCGACCGTGCGATAAATGGTCAGAGGATTATAGCAGCGCACTCCGGCTTCCGTGCCAAACAGTTCGATCTGAAAATCGTCCGGTTGGTGCGCCGCCCAGAAACTCTCGACCTGCAATCCCGCGCCGTTGGTGAAGCGAATGAATCCGCCAGCATAATCGTCGGCGGCATACTGTCGCGCCAGTTCCGGCTGCGGCTTGTAGTCGAAGTATCCCATGCCGCGCGGACCGAATTTCGCCCCCGCGACCGCGACTGCGCTCACCGGCTGCGGCATGCCCATCATCCACCAGGCAGCGTCGAGCACATGCACCCCCATATCGCGGAATGCGCCGCCGCCTTTCTGCACAAACCCCGGACTCCAGTGCGGAATGCCGCTGCGCCGCACACTGCGCGCACGGGCATAGTACACCTCGCCGAGTTCGCCCTGCGCTGCCATCGCGCCGGCGATCTGCGTCTCGCGCGAAAATCGGGTCGAGAGCGACATCATGTTGACGACGCCAGCC
>DAOTWI010000419.1:0-3778 GCA_034436075.1 Roseiflexus sp. | reverse complement strand
CAACGGCGCTACCCGTGCCAGGCATCACCCATATTTATACGCCACCCCGTGCCCGCCGCGCGGCAGACGCCATTCCACATTGCGGAATGTGCAGGCGATCCGGCAACTGCCGCACTCGATGCACGCCTGGTACCCGACCATCATCCGCCCGTGGCGGTCGGTCTCGAAAACGTGCGCCGGGCAGAATGCCAGGCATGGTTTGGGATCGCACGCCGCGCAGATTGCCTGATCCTTGATGCGGATGTGGGCGTTCTCTTCATCGACGTAGTATTTCAGGCAGACAATCAGATCGTCGATGTTCACGTGCGGTAGTTCGACGTCGGCGACAGGCGCCGTCTGGCTGTTGGTTCGATTGCTCATGGCTTACCCTCTCATTGCACGCATTAATTTCAGCATATCCCAGGCGACGCCAGTGAACGAGCGGCGTTCGCGCACCATCTTGAGGATGTCGTGCTCCATGGTGCGCTTGGGAATGCCGTGCGCCGTGAAGTAGCGCAACGCCGCTTCGTTCAACAGGTTGACGTAGGTGCCCATAAACTGCGGCGAACTTTCGAGAAAATCGGTCATGCGCCGGTACTGCTTCATGTCCTTCAACACGAAACTGGCTTCCAGGCTGCGCCGGTAGCGGCTCAGGAACGCCGCCGAAAAATCGTTCGCCTGGTGCGCCGCCAGCGCCGTCTCGCCCGCCATTTTGCCCGCCGTGATCGCCAGGTTCGTCCCTTCGCGGTGCAGCGCGTCCACCATCCCGGCAGCGTCGCCCGCCACCATGACCCCATCGCTCGCCAGTTTCGGCATGCGGTCGTACCCCATCTCCGGGATCAGGTGGGCGCCGTATTCGCGCACCTCGCCCCCCTCCAGGTACGGGCGCACGACCGGATGGTTCTTGAAGCGCTCCAGCACTTCATACGGGCGCAACCGGTGGGTGACGAACTCGTCGAGCAGCATGCCGACGCCAATCGAAATGCCCGACTGATCGGTGTAGATGAAGCCGGTACCGGGCAACCCAAGCGTGACATCGCCAAATACATCAATGGCGACTCCCTCGCGCGGACCGCTCAAACCGAAGCGCGGTTGCAGTTCCTTCGCGGGCAGGTTGATATACTCTTTGACTGCCAGCGCAACATACTTTGGCGGCAGGTCCGACGCAATCAATCCTGCCTGTTGCGTGAGCAGGTTGTTGACCCCTTCGGCGACGATCACAACTGGCGCATAGACCTTGCCTTCGGGGCGATCAGTATCGACGCCAATCACGCGCCCGCGTTCGTCCTTCAGCAAGTGGGTGACGGTGGTGCGGGTGATGAGCAATGCGCCTGCTGCGGCTGCCTGTTCAGCGAACCACGGGTCGAAGCGCGCGCGCAGCACAGTGTAGGCGTCCGCTGGTTCCTTCAGGTAGCGTTCGCTCTTGTGCATCACACGGATGGCGCTGTCTGGCGAGAGCATCCAGTATCCCTGCTCGGTGACCGGGCGCTCGAACGGCGGCTTGCGCTCCCAGTAATCGGGCAGGACATCCGCCAGGGCGTGGGTGTAGAATACCCCGCCAAAGAGGTTCTTGGCGCCGGCAAAGCGGCCTCGTTCAATAATGATGACATTCAACCCGCCGCGCGCCATGGTCAGCGCCGCCGCCACGCCCGCCGGACCGGCGCCGACGACGATGGCATCAAAGGTGAGCCTGCCCGTCATGCGACTGTCCTTTCACCTGACGTATTAACGCGGGGATGACCTCGTACAGATCACCAACGATCCCCATCGTGGCGATCTGGAAGATCGGCGCGTTTGGATCGGTGTTGATCGCCAGAATCACATCAGCGCCGCTCATGCCGACCCGGTGCTGCACTGCGCCGGAAATGCCCGCCGCAATGTACAGTTTGGGACGCACCGTTTTGCCCGTCTGCCCCACCTGCCGGCTGGCGTCCAGCCAGCCAGCGTCCACTACCGGACGGCTGGCTGCGACCATGCCGCCGAGCGCATTGGCAAGTTCCTGCAGCAGTGCGAAACCCTCCGGTCCCCCCATGCCGCGCCCGCCAGCGACGATCACTTCAGCGTACTCGATGTTGGGTTGCTCTTCGGCGCGGATCAAGCGCAGCCGTTTGACCGGAACGTCCTCCTCGCGCATATCGAAGGGAACATTCACCACCTCGCCCGTGGCGTCCAGCACAGGCTCCGGCATCGGCAGCACCCGCGGGCGAACGGTTGCCATCTGCGGCCGGTGGCGGCGGCAGAGAATTGTCGCCATCAGGTTGCCGCCGAACGTCGGGCGAGTGGCTGCCAGGATATGATTGGCGGGATCAATCGAGAGTTCGGTGCAGTCGGCGGTCAGACCGGTGCTGACGCGCGTGGCGATTGAGCCTGCCAGGTCGCGCCCCAGCGTCGTCGCGCCAATCAGGAAAATCTCCGGGCGATACTCCTTCACCAGCTGGCTCACAGCGACGGCATACGGCAGGTTGCGGTAGATTTCCAGCACCGGATTATCGATCAGGTACACGCGCGATGCGCCATACTGGAACGCCTGCGGCGCCAGATCGGCAACCTGATGCCCCGGCAACACCGCCTCGACCACGCTGCCCGGCAGATCCGCCGACAGCCGCTTCGCCGCGCCGAGCAATTCCCACGAGACCGGATGCACCTGCTGTTCCTGTTGTTCGACGAACACCCAGATGCGCGGAATGGTTGGCTGTTCAGCGTTCATGACACTACTCCGGTTCCAGGTTGCAGGTCGCGCACATGCGCCTGCCCGATCACTGCCATTGCCCGCGCCACCACTGCATCCATGCCAAGATCAGCAACCGAAAGCACATCACCCCCGGAACGCGGCGGCGGGGTATACGCCTTGCCGACCACCGTCGGCGAGCCTTTCAGCCCGATCTGCTGCGGATCGAAGGTCACGGGGGATGTTGCCGTCCACATTTCTGGCTGATAGCGCGCCGCAGCGATCAGGCGCGGCAGCGGCGCGTGGCGCACCGGCGCAATCTCTTTCTCGACCGTCAACAACACCGGCAGAGTCGTCTCCAACACCTCGATGCCCTGTTCGACACGGCGATGTACCACGGCTCTGCGGGCTGCCAGATCGAACTCCTCGATCAGCACCGCATACGTGATCAACGGAATGTTCAACCGGGTTGCCACGCCGGGACCGACCTGCGCCGTATCGCCATCGATCGCCTGTTTGCCGAACAGGACGATGTCCATCGGCGACTCGGCATTGATGATCTCGATTGCATGAGCCAGCACATATGAGGTTGCCAGGGTATCGGCGCCGCCAAACTTGCGATCACTGATCAGGATCGCACGATCCGCGCCCTGCTCGATACATTCGAGGAGCGCTTCCGCCGCTTTTGGCGGACCCATCGTAATCACCGTCACCTGCCCGCCGCCCAGCCGTTCTTTGAGTTGCACCGCCGCCTCGACAGCGTGGAGGTCGTAGGGGTTGACGATGGCAGGAACTCCCTCGCGGATCAGCGTGCCCGTTTCAGGGTCAATACGTACATTCGAGGTATCAGGAACCTGTTTGATAGCAACGACTGCATGCATAGAACTGCCGCCATTCTTTCACAACGACGCCTGTGCGTCTCATACCGGATACCAGGAAGGGCGGAGATGAATCATTCTTTGCAACATTCCCCACATATATTACCAGGGCAGTAGCGGAAAACAGGGGAGAAACGACAACTCTCTGTGGTTATCTCTGAAAGGTATGGAGATGGAGGTGGCGGCAACGGAAGGACGCTGCAGCGGGTCGCCCCGGCGCGGGACAGCGGGCGCCGGCATCGTAAGGGCGAGC
>DAOTWI010000418.1:0-2649 GCA_034436075.1 Roseiflexus sp. | reverse complement strand
TGTGAGGTGTGAGGTGTGAGGTGCGAGGTGTGAGGTGTGAGGTGAGAAGAGGAGGGATGCAGGGAGGATCGCGGGTTGCAGGCGGGAAGGTGAAAGATCGAAGGTTGGATTGCCCCTTCGTGTGCCTTCGTGTCCTTGGTGGATGGAAGAGGCAAGAGGCAAGAGGCGAGAGGTGAGAGGTGAGAGGCGAGAGGCAAGGGGCAGGAGATGAGGGGTTACAGGTTGCAGGTGCAAAGGGTGCAGGTTCCAGGTGGAAACATCGCACCTCCAATCCCTAACCTCTCACCCCTAACCCCTAACCTCTCATCCTAACTTCTATTCTTCTTCGCCGCGCAGACGCCTTCGTGCCGCTTCCTGCGCAGCACGGAGCCGTTCCACTTCGGTGGCGGAGGATGTGGTCGATCTGGCAGGTGAACGGCTGGCAGGCGTCTGGTGAGGTGGAGCAATGGAGGAAGACCGTTGTGGTGAGACAACCGCCGTTGCCGTCGCTTCGCGCGGTTCGAGGCGCGCGGCGAGTGTGTGCAGACCAATGCGCCGCAGACCGATACCAACCTGTTCGCGCGGAATAAAAAGACGCCTGAGTGCAATATCCAGCGGCCATAGCACGAGCGCCAGCCAGAGCAACGGCAGCCCGATTTCGCGTATAACGCCGCGTGCGGCGTCTCCCCGCTCGAAAACCTGATGCGGCTGCGGGTCGATTCGCCCGCCGGTGATGGATGCCAGCTCTTCGAGCACCCGGTCATCCCCTGCCTGGCTGCGATATTCGGCGCTGAGCGGCATTGCGGCGCCGCCGGTCGCGCTGGCAACCGGCGTTCCCTGCCGATCACGCGCAACGATCTGCACCAGGTAGGCGCCAGCCGGCAGACTGTCGAGCGATGTACGATACTGTCCCGGACTGACCTCGCGGAGCGCGGTTTCAACAAGAGCGCCATCAGCGGCAATCAACCGGGCATCGACGAGCAATCCGGTCTGCGGTGCGCCGTCGGGTGTGCGTGCAATGACTTCGACGACCAGGGCATCCCCGACAGGGCGCGTTGCGATGGTCAGGGTATCACTGATTTGCTGCGGCAGGAGCCATGCGAAGAGTTGCGCGCTGAACTGCGGAAGTGCATCCCACGCAACCCATTCCTTCGCCCATCGCCCGCTCAGATCGCTCGTCCAGGCGAGGGAACGCCCCACACCGTACTGCCACGCCGCCAGCAGCACAGTGCCATCGGGAGCGACGAGCGCCGCCTGCGCCGTCTCACGCAGCGTTGTCAGCACATAGCCGTAGAGGTCGGGCGCAGCCTCAATTCCGCGAAGGACGGGATGCGGCGTTCCTCGCTGCGGCGTCACCGCACCCTCGACAATGTACGGCGCGATGATCGTCTGCGCCTCGCCGGTCAACAGATCGGGAATATCGGCGGCGCGCTCCGTCAGGAAGGTGCGCCCGCCGCCAACCGCCGCCATATCACGGATGAACGGCACATGATCGCCCTGCCCGATAGCGATGGAGGTCAGGGTCACGCCTTCGCCATACAGCGAGCGCACGATGTCGAGCGCGCCTTCCTGCTGAACGGTATCATTGCCGTCGGTGATCGTGATAATGTGGCGCACGGGGTGCTTGCTGGCGCGGGTATACCGCGCCGCCACGACGAGCGCATCGTGGATGTTGATGCCGCTGCCGCCCAGACTCACCCGGTTCATCTGTTCGATCACGGCATCGCGCTGCGACCCCGGCAGCGGACCAACAATCACGCCAGGGCGATCATCGAAAGGAATGACGGTCAACTCATCTTCATCGCGCAGCAGCATCGCAATTCGCCGCGCGCCTTCGAGCGCCAGCGACAGTTTCGGTATGCCGTCCTCGGTTGCGGCCATGCTCCCCGAAATGTCGATCACAACGACGACGCTGACCGGCGGCTGGCGCTGACGTTCAGGAATATCCATCGTCACCGGCAGCGCCGCCTCGACCGGCGTATTGCGCCAGCCTCCCGGTCCGAACGACTGCGGACCGCCGACCATGAGCAGACCGCCGCCGAAGTCGCGGACATACGCCGCAATCCGTTGCATCGTCTCATCGGAAAACATCGTGCGGGGAACATTCACCAGCGCAATGGCATCGTACCGGATCAACTCACCGAACGTGCCGGGCATAGACGCGGGATTCACAACCGCAACATCTACTTGAGCGGCGCGTAATGCGCGTTCCAGTCCGGTTGCATCAGCAGGGGATTGCGCAACCAGCAACACGCGCGGTTTGCCCCGCACATAACTGAAGGTCTCGATGGCATTATTCTGGATGCGCGCATCCTCTGGAACCTCGAGACGCACCGTGTAGCGGTTGAAACCGGCAGGCGCTTCGGGGAGCAGGATGTCAATGGTTTGCCGCTCAGCACCGATCTTGACCGGCGTCGTCGCAATGGCGCTGCCATCGGGTCCGGTCACGACCAGCCGTCCCGTGACAGGCGTGTTACTCTCCAGATCGACGCGCAACGGCAGGCGTTGCCCTTCGCGCGCTGCCGCCGGCAATGTCGCGCCAGCGATCTGCGCGTCCAATCCATCGGCGCTGCCGCTGAGCGGCACAACATCAATGGGGACGCCCTGTGCAGCGGCGGCGTGTGCAATCTCGCGCGCCGTCCCCCGATTTTCGCCGCCGTCGGAGAGGAG
>DAOTWI010000417.1:0-11515 GCA_034436075.1 Roseiflexus sp. | reverse complement strand
TGGGGCAGCCGGAGTGACCGAGGTGACCGTCACCGCGCAGCGCGTGCGCAACGGCGCGGGATGCGCCCGCAACACGAGGGAATGAGCCGCAACCAGAGGCAGCCGGAGTGGTGACGGTCACCTGGGGTGGATCGTCACCACGCAGGTGGTCGTGCGGTATAGAAGATAGCGGTTGTGTATGCAGAACCGCTCGACGGAAGAGAGAATGCCAATGCCCTATGCTCGTCGAGACACGATTACCTGGCAACCAGGGATGTACTATCATATCTACAACCGCGGCGCCCACAGGATGCCCATCTTCCGCGAACCGAAAAACTACGCCTTTGTTTTGCAGCGCATCGAGCAGTACGCCCGGGATTTGCAGATTGCCGTTATCGCCTGCTGCCTGATGCCCAATCATTACCATTTGCTGGTGCGTCAGGACGGCGACTCGCCTGCTGGTCTGCTTCCTCAGCGAGTCTTCAACAGTTACACCAAAGCCTTCAACAAACGCTACAGGCATAGCGGCACGCTCTTTGAGCATCGTTTTCGAGCCAAACCTGTCACTGACGAGGTGTATCTCCTCCACCTCTGCTGTTACATTCACGCCAACCCCGTGAAAGACGGACTGGTGCTCGATCCGGGCCAGTGGCCGCACAGTAATTACCTGGAATGGGTGAGAGAACGGCACAGTCTCCTGATCGATCAGGATTTTGTCCGAACCCGGATAGACCAGCCCGGCACATATCGCCAGATGGTCATGGACTACCTCCGCAGCCGGAGACGCTAATCGTTGGTTGAGGGTTGCTCCGCCTCCAGGACCAGCACCCAGTCCGGTCCGCCAATCGGCGAGACGAAGGTCACAATCTCTTGCGGGTGTGTCCTAATGGGATGGGTTGCTCCATTGCGCGGGTCAAACCAGGCTGCTCTGACCGTTCCTCGCAGCAAACGCACATCCACCCGCAACGACTGACCTGCCAGCGGGAAATAGACCAGACCATACGTTCCTTCGCTGTCACGGGTGGCGACGGGGTGTGCAGCACGAACCTGATTCATCCGATCCTCCTGGTCCACTGGCAGCGGGACGGGTGTGACATCCGGCAGCAGGTCAGGTGCGGGAATGCGAGTGAAGTATGAGCGCGAGAGTATCAGGTTCTTCAGGTGAACCAGTTGTCGCGCTCCCGCCCCATAGATGGCTTCATCCCAGGCAGGCGACGGAAAGTTCATTGGCGCATATTTGGACGACCACATTTGCCAGACAGAGTGACTGCCATACGTGTGACCGCAGGCGCCCGCAAACACAGCGCGATATGCCTGTTTGCGCACATCATAGTCGGTGAAGCGCCCGTACTCCGGTTTCCATGGTCGCAAATACGGATCAACTGGGTGATGTTCATAGTTCGGTTCACCGTCCAGCACCGGTTTGATCGGAGTGCGCTCATAATCAGCGCGGATCATTTCCCAGTTGGGCGCGTCCACCAGGCTATGACCGGATTGGAGCATATTCATCGAGAGCCATGCAGCATCATGGAGTGTGGTCGACGAACTCATTCCGCCGGTTGGATGGTACGTGATGAACGGTGTGAACCCCAATCCTTCGGCAATCCCCGTCGCCATTGCCGACCATACCGGTGCATAGCCTGCCGCTGGACGATCCCCGCCAAGGATCCAGATGACGTTGGTATCGTCCCGATAGCGCTCGCCGAGGTGTCGCCCGTAGATGCGCGCATTCTCAACATTGAAAATGACTGGACCAATGCCCCACAGACGCGCATGGACTTTATCGCCCCACGTCGGCAACAGACCGATGTACAGCCCTTTTTCGGCAGCCAGGCGAATGATTGCATCCACGTGGCGGAAATAGAACTCGTTCGGTCGGGTTGGATCATCACCCAGCAGCGGGACGTGTCCTTGCGTATTGGGGGTATGCAATCCGTCCAGTTCCGCCAGGACAACCGCCTGAATCAGGGTGAATCCCTGCTGGCGTCGCACTTCCAGGTAATGTTCGGCTTCCGGCAGGCTCAGGCGATGAAAGAGTTCCCAGGCGGTATCGCCAAGCCAGAAGAATGGCTCGCCGCTCTCGGTCATGAGAAACCGTTGGTTGGGGCTAATGTGAATGCGAGGCAGAGACATCGATTTCCTCCATTCCTCTGGTCCGCTCTGGAACCGCCGTAAGCGCTATGTCAGAATAGGACTAAAGAGAGATAGCGTTGTTGAACCGAATGCCATATACTTCAGATAACCCTTTCTTCCCCTCCTTCGCCAGGAGGCCCCGGTTGCTACCGGGGCTTTCTGGTTTTGCGATCCTGAACTCGACGCAGATGATCATCCAGCGTTGCCAGATAATGGGCGATCATCTCACTCCCCCGGAAGAAACAGAACAGGTTCAGTTTTTCGTTCGGCGCGTGCATGTTATCGTCAGGGAGACCAAAGCCGGTAATGACCAGCGGCGCTCCCAGCGCGTCCTGAAAATCAGCGGCGATCGGCAGCGTCCCGCCGCCGATCATGAAGGCGGCCGGTGCGCCGAACGCCAGTTCAAACGCCTGTGACGCCGCCTGAATTGCAGGCGCGCGATAATCAACAAGGACCGGACGCGATGCGCTCAGAATGCGCACATCGAGCGATACGGTCGGTGGCGCCTGACTCTGCAAAAAGACAGTGACGCGCTGTGCAATATCCTGCGGGTCCTGATAGGGGACGAGACGCATCGAGAGTTTTGCGCTCGCCTGCGCCGGTATCACGGTTTTCTTTCCCGGTCCGGTAAATCCGCCGCTGATGCCGTGGATGTCGAGCGTGGGTCGGATGCTGGCGCGTTCAATGGCTGAAAAGCCTGCTTCTCCCGCCAGTGCGGGTGCGCCAGTCATTGCCAGCAAAACCGCGTCGTTGAGCGGCAACGATGTCATCAGGCGCCGCTCGGCGTCATCCACCGCACGCACCTGATCGTAGAAGCCGGGAACCTGCACCCGGCGCGTCGCGCCATCCTGCAACGATGCCAGCAACCGCGCCAGAACGTTGAATGGATTCTCGACTGCACCGCCAAACGTGCCTGAGTGCAGATCGCTCGCCGGACCGCGCACCGTGATCTCCAGGTAACAGTTTCCCCGCGTTCCGTACAGAATGAGCGGATGCTGCGGCGTCAGCATCGACGAATCGACCATCAGCACGGCGTCGCATCGCAGACGATCCATGTCGCTATGGACGAAATGCCGCAATCCGACGCTCGATGTCTCCTCTTCCCCTTCGATCAGCAGTTTGACATTGATCGGCAGCTCTCCTGCGGTGTGCAGCCATGCCTCTAGCGCCGCGACTGCCGCCATCACCTGCCCTTTGTCATCGGAGGCGCCACGTGCGTAGAGGTTGCCATCGCGGGTTGTGGGCGCAAACGGGGGTGTGCGCCAGGCGTCTACCGGATCGGCGGGCTGGACATCGTAATGTCCGTAGATGAGGAGCGTCGGCGCGACCGGACCGGCGTCCAGCCATTCGCTGAAAACCATCGGATGCCCGGACGTCGGAATGATCTCGGTGCGGCTCATGCCAGCGTCCCGCAAACGATCAGCCAGCCAGTGCGCAGCCATTGCCATATCTGCCGTGTGCGCCGGGTCCATGCTGACGCTGGGAATGGCAAGAA
Organism: Roseiflexus sp.; assembly: GCA_034436075.1. Lineage (GTDB taxonomy): Bacteria > Chloroflexota > Chloroflexia > Chloroflexales > Roseiflexaceae > Roseiflexus. The sequence goes on along the minus strand of DAOTWI010000417.1, from coordinate 7,908 downwards.
AATCGCACAACGCCGCCAGATGCGCTTGCTGGCGATCCCGCAGCCGCGCAATAACTGCGGATGGCGCCATTGATGTCGGTGCACTCGCCATACGTTGCTCCTTTACTCGATGATCCACGGCAGACCGCTTACCGCAGCGCTGCGTTGTTCCGGATCGGTGCGCACATCAATGATCGCTGGCAACCCTGAATCAAACGCGCGCCGGATCGCCGGCGCAATCTCCTCTGGTCGTTCGACATGCTCGCCGTAGCCGCCGAGCGCCCGCGCCAGTTCGTCATAGCGCGTCGGTCCCAGGTTAGTGCCGATCACAGCGGCTTCACCCCAGCGCCGCCGCTGACCATCGCGCGTCTCGCCCCACCCGGCGTCATTGGCGATCACCACCACAATCGGCAGACGATGCCGCACGGCAGTGTCCAATTCCATGCCGCACAATCCAAATGCGCCGTCCCCCATGATCGCCACGACCGGGGTGTGCGGGTGCGCCAGTTGTGCGGCGATGGCAAATCCCAGCCCCACGCCGATATGCCCGGTGCTGCCGACCCACGTCACGCCGCCGGGAACGCAGGCATCGAGATACTGGATGGCGAACGCTGCGCTGTACCCGCCATCCACGACCTTGATCGCTTCGCGTGGCAGACACTCCGCCAACGCCTGCATCAACTGGATCGAGTGCATCGGTCGTGCGGGATCGCGTGCTGCGAGAGCGGCAGCGGCGGTCTCTGCACGCATGGCGGCGATGCTGCCGTGCGCCCGTGCGGGCCATTCCGTTTCCATCGCCCAACTGCCGCCTTCGGCAACCAGTTCGTTCAGTTGGCGCAGCACCTGCGCCGCATCGCCAACGATGCCGACATCAATCGATCGTGTCTTGCCGATGCTTTCTGGATGAATATCCACCTGTACTACCGGTGCATCCATCGCGAAGAGCGGGAAGCGCCCATAGCCAATCGTCCAGTCGAGGCGCGTGCCAATCACCAGAAAGGCGTCCGCCATGGATGCCGGAGTGGGGTAGAATCCCGCTGAGAGTGGATGGTCATCAGGGATGATGCCGCGCGCCAGGTTGCGACTCAAGACTGGCATGCCCGTCGCCTCAACAAAACGACGCAGTTCCTCCTCGCCATGCGCCCACCAGACGCCGCTGCCGACGACCAGGAGCGGTCGTCGCGCCTTTCGGAGGATGTTGAGCGCCCGCCGCACCAGCGCCGGGTCGCCTGGCGGTCCCACGGTCACCCGGTAGTTCTGCGGAAAGGTGATAGCGTCTTCATCGACCAGCGCATGCATCACCTCCAGCGGAAAGTCGAGGAACGCCGGACCGGGGCGCCCGGTGGTGGCGTGGCGCACGGCGGCTGCCGTGTATTCGGGCAGGCGCCGGACATCGAAGCAGGTGCGTTGCCATTTGGTGATCGGGCGTACCAGGCGCACCTGATCGATCGCCTGCATCACGCCAATGTCGCGCCCCGCCAGTGATCCCTGCGCGCAGGCAATGATCATGGGAACCTGCGCTTCATGCGCTACTTCGATGCCTGCCACCGCGTTGACCAGACCCGGCGCAGCGTCCACCGTGAGCAACGCCGGTCGGCGCGTGAAGCGCGCAAAGGCGTCCGCCATGTGCGCAGCGTGCATTTCATTGCGCACGTCGATCACCCGGATGCCTTCTTCGCGGCAGGCGTTGACCAGATGGTAGTTGTGCCCGCCAACAATCGTAAAGGCGTGCGTCACCCCCGCTTCGCGCAGGGTGCGCACCACCAGTCGCCCGCCATCGACACGACCTTTGGGCAAAGCGGGACGGGTGACGTTATCACTGGTGACACTGGCGATGAATTTCACGAACTCCTCGTGCGGCAGGCGATGGCGCAAACCAACCAGCCCGGTGCGGTCGGGGGGACCAACACGGCGACGCAGCGGCGGCGGGTTGGCGTCAGCCGTCTCGATGATGGCATCAACTACCTCCTGCGGATCGCTGCTCTGTTCCCAGGCGGCGGCAAGCGCGTCCGCCACGCGCATGGCGCGCGCATAGTACGGGCTGTCCGGTCGAATGGCGGATCGGGCGGCGGCGATGGCGCCAGCGGGCATGCCGGTTTTGAACATGCCGCACGGCTGGATGACCGACACATGAATGCCGAATGGCGCCACCTCCTGGTAGAGACAGTCGGAGAACCCTTCGACAGCGTGCTTGGTCGCGGTATAAATCCCCTGAAATGGAAACCCGACAACGCCGCTGTCTGACGACAGATTGATGATATGCCCGCGACCGGCATTGCGCATATGAGGGAGAACTGCCTGGGTCACGAGGATCATCCCGATGATATTGACATTGAACAGGCGACGGATGTCGTCCAGGTTCGCTTCTTCCAGCGGACCGCCGTGCCCCAGCCCGGCATTATTAACCAGTATATCGATGCACCCGAAGTGTGTTGCGGCTGTTTCGACCGCGCGCCGGATCGCAACGGGATCGGTCACGTCCATCGCCAGGCGCAGCAGTTGCGCAGGGTCGTCCGCACGTAGATGGGCAAGAAGGTCAACGCTGCGGTCAGTGGCGACGACGCGCTCGCCGCGTTCAATCAGGCATTGCGCCAGGCGCGCGCCGAATCCGCTGGCACAACCGGTAATCAGCCATGTGCGATTTGAATGAGACACGCGATTCACTGTCGCCTCCTTGCGACTCAACTGAACAGACGAGGGATCGGCATCGCCCAGAGGTTTGTGTCTAGCCGCTCCAGCCGCTCGCCAGGGTATGCGACAAGCCCGCCGCGCCAGCGCGCCCCAAACTCCGCCGCTAGCCGACGCAATGCCGTCGCCTGAGACAACCGGACTTCTGGTGAGGATTTGACCTCTATACCCCATATGCCAGAGGTTGTTGTCAGCAACAGGTCAACCTCCAATCCGCTATGGGTGCGGTAGAACCAGCAATCCGCCTGCACGCCAGTGGTGCGCAGCCACTTAAAGCATTCGCCCACGACATAGCTTTCGAGCAGCGCTCTGCTGGCTTCGCCCCAGTACCCCGTCTGGTAGCGCCACAATCCGGGATCGATCCAGTAGAGCTTCGGGGATTTCACCAGGCGCTTGCCGGGACTCTCGAAATAGGGTGGGAGCACAAAGACCTGATACGATAGTTGCAGGTAGTTCAGAATCAATACAGATGGTTGAAGAAATCAATTAACACCGCATTAGCCGCTGCATCCGGCAGTGCATCGAGCACCTCGTTGATCAGCGCCATCTCCTGCGGCAGTGCGCCCGGCTCCAACCCGACCGCCGCCAGCAATCCTTCGACAACTGCTGGCGATGGGTCCTGCGCAAGTGTCTCAATGATCGAATGCACCAGCGCCGGATCAATCGGCGGCATCCGCCGCACCTCTTCCACGCAGGCGGCAATGTCGGCGAGCAACGCTTCGACGTTGTGCGCCACGCCATAGGTGACCGAGATGTGCAGATTGCGCGGCGAACACGGCGTCGAAAACTGCGGCTGAAGATACCACCCGCGCCGGCGCAGCGCATCCGCCAGCGGAAAGACGTTGATAGCATCCGACGCGAAGGAAAACATGCTCATCGCCGGACGCCCCAGCACATATAGACTATCAATCGCGGCGATACCCGACATCAACCGTTCCGTTGCCGCCTGCACGGTCGCAACCATCTCGCGGTACCCCGCCTCGCCCAGATAGTGCAGCATTGCCCACGCCCCCGCGATCGGTCCTGCCGAACGCGAACTGAGCGCCGTGGGATTAATAATCGTGTAGGCGGTCGTGTCGGTCGAGGCGAAGATCTGATACCGCCGCAGGTCGCGGTTGCGGTAGAGCACGACTGAGGCGCCTTTCGCCGAATACCCGTATTTGTGCAGGTCAACTGAGATCGACGTAACGCCGGGAACACTGAAATCGAACGGCGGAATCGACCGACCGGCTGTGCGCAAGAAGGGGAGATACATCCCGCCGACGCACGCATCGACGTGGCAGAGCGCACCATGCTCCTGCGCCAGCGCCGCGATGGCGGGCACAGGATCGACCACCCCCTGCGAGTAGCACGGCGCCGACGCCACCAGCAGAATAGTGTTGTCAGTGATCGCCGCGCGCATAGCTTCCACATCCGCCTCGAACGTCGCAAGGTCGAACTCGACGACGACCGGCTTAACGCCCAGGTAGTGGCCTGCCTTGTGAAACGCAGCGTGCGCCGTGCGCGCCAGCACCATCTCCGGCTGCGCGATCTGCGGTCGGTGCGCCCGCGCCCAATCGCGCGCCGTCTTGACCGCCAGCAGAATGCTCTCGGTGCCGCCGCTCGTCACATTGCTCGCCACATGCTCATCGCCCTGCATCAACCCGGCGACCATGCGCACCACATCGCTCTCCAGCTGCGCCACGCTCGGAAAGGTCGTCGGGTCCAGGCAGTTCTCAGTAAGAAACAGCGTATAGGCGTCGCTCACCAGAGTGGCGGCGGCATCATCCGGCTGATAGACATACGCAAAAACGCGGCCCGCGCGCCAGTCCATGTCGTGCGCCTTGAAACTGCGCAGCGTCGCCATAATCTCATCTGGCGTTTTACCGGCAGGCGGAATGTTCATAAGAGCGCCCTTTCTGTGGTGTTTCTCAAAAGGCTTGCCCTGAGCGTTGCCGATACGCGACAGGCGCTGGCTGAGCCTGTCGAAGCCAGCGCCACGCGGAAGGCTGGCTGAGCCTGTCGAAGCCAGCACTGATACCCAGGCACTACGAGAACCGCTCCAGCGCAAGGTCGCGTCCGACGGCGCGTTCCAGCGGATATTTCCACATGAAGAAGGCAATGAGCAGCGCCGCAATAATCGGCGTGCCGCCGATCAGAAAGCGCACCCCCCACGCGGCGCTTTCAGGCTGCACATCGCTGCCCGCAATATACCCCGACAACGACAGCACAGTGGCAAAGAGCACCCCCTGCGCTGAAAACGCCAGTTTGGTGATGCCGCCGTTGATGCCGAAGAAAATCCCCTCGCGCCGGTAGCCGTGCCGTGCGGCATCATCGTCGATCACCTCCGAAATCAGCGGGAATGGCATGATCATCGAACCCGCCAGTCCGGGAACAACCAGCAGCGTGCCGATCAACCCGGTGTAAAAATCGGTCGCCAGGATCATGGCGATGAAGCCGGGGATGAAACAGAAACTCGTGATAATCCACGACCGCCGCGGTCCGATCCGCGCGACCATCGGGCGCCAGATCAGGAGCATCGGGATGGTCAGCAGAATCGGGACGCCAAGCAGGATCGCCTCGGCATCGCCGCCGCTCAGTCGCATGCCGAAAACCTCAGTTTGCCCCTGAATGCCAAGTGCGTATTTGCGCCAGAACGGCAGCATTGCCGCCAGTACCAGCCAGATATATTCCTTGGCGATATTGGCGCCGATAAACCAGCGGAACGGACTGCTGGAGAGCGCAATCCGCAACGAATCGATCAAGCCGACGCGGTCGTCCTTGATCTTCGAGATGTCTTCGCGGACGCCGGCCATTGCGATCAGGTAACCCGCAGCCACCAGCGCGCCCATGATCGCCCCCATCCAGACGTACCCCACCCCTTCCGCCAGGATTGGGGCGAGAATGAAGGAGAGGAGGAGCGCGATCGTCGCCAGCACCTCACGGGTGGCGGAAAGATCGATGCGTTCTTTCAGGTGCGGCGCCACTTCCGGGAAGAGCGCGTTGTAGGCGATGATCGTCAGGCTGTAGAGCGTGTCGAAGATGAACAGAATGATCAGGAAATAGGCGGCGAGAACCCACGGCGACTGCCCCGGCGGCGTCCAGAGAAAGAAGAACGAGAGACCAAGCGGCACAGCCCCGAAGAGCACATACGGCACACGGCGCCCCAGCGGCGTGCGCGTGCGGTCAGACAGTTGCCCCATGAGCGGGTCGTTGATGGCGTTCCATAAGCCATAGATCGTCCAGATCACGCCAGCCGCCGCCGCATTCAGCCCCAGCACATCGACGTAGTAGAACTGAATGCGGTTTCCGAACACCTGATAGGCGATCGTGTTGGCGAAATTGCCCATCGAGTAGGCAATGTAGCGGAGCAGCCTGCCCATACCTGCGTTCCTCCTTGAACCTGGTTGATCGACAACACTGGCGTCATCACCCGCTCAGGGTTGGTGATCGCCTGCGGAATCGTTCGGCAAGCCAAGCATGCGCGCCGTGTAGGCGTGCAGAAAACGTTTGAATGCCGCCACTCGTTCGGAAGTCGTCGGATCGATGCGCACGCCAGCCGCGTCGAGCGGACTGCCAGCAAAGTAGCCGTAGAGCATCCAGACAAAACCGGTGAGAATGAGGCGTAGATCGGAGTCTGCTGCTGCGATGGTCCCGACGGACTGCGCCCGCTTCAGCAGATCAAGCGCCATATCATACAGCGGCAGCGAAACTTCTGTTTCGACTGCGACCGGCGACTCGTCGCGCTCCAGCCAGCGACGCAGCCACAGACGTGGTATCTCTGGCTGTTCCAGGGTCAGGTCGACCAGCGCGTCAACCAGGGCGTTCAGGCGTTGGCGAAGCGCGCCAGGATCAGCGATGTCGGCGTCTGTCACGTGTTGGGTGTACGTTGCGATGATGGCGCGTTCCCGCTCCGCCAGGCGCCGGAAGACGGCGCGGTAGAGGTCCTGTTTGTTACTGACGTGGTAGTGGATCGTCGCAACATTCAGCCCGACCGCCGCTGCGAGCGCGCGCATGGAGAGGCCGTGGTAGCCGTGCTCGGCAAAGAGGGTTGTGGCGACGCTCAAAATGCGCTCAGCAGCGCTGCCAGTCGCTTCGTGCGATGCTGCATCCATTGAGGACGTTCCTTGTTATGACGCACCCTGCAATCTGTCTGGCGTATGTGCAGACAGAGCGGAGAACAGGGATTGCCTGCCAGGGATGATCAATCAAGCGTTTGATGGAATATCTGGAGTATATCCATATCCTGCGATGTTTGTCAAGATGTCATGTATCTCGGGTGCAGTCATGCATTGACAGAACCATTGCGTTGCTGGCAGACGGCGCCGCATGGACGTGATGATTTTTGAGAAGATAATCCGGTATCGCCCCGTCCAGCCCGCGCAGGCGGGCTTCGCACCCGGAGCCCGCGGCTTCAGCCGCCGGGCGGATGAACGGATAGCGGAATAATTCTTCAAACTCCATCAGCCGCCGGGCTACAAGGCGGATAGCGGAATAATTATTATTCAAAGACCATAACGCCCGCGCTGAGCGCACGACGCCCCGCTGACGCGGGGCTGGCGCCGGGCATGCGTCTCCACTGTCGCAGACTCAGTGGGCGCATGGTATCATGCCTTGCAATCGATTGAAAGAAACGAGGTGGGCAATGAGCAGCACGACGGTGGCAGCAGCGCCGATTGTCTACCCCGACAGCGACGGGATGCCCATGGCGGACAACACGAAGCAGTTTCGCGCCATTGTGACCATCCAGGGGAACCTTGACGCGCTCTTCCGCGACCGCGCCGACGTGTTCGTGGCGGGCGACCTGCTCTGGTACCCGGTGGAAGGGCGCCCCGACATCCGCCGCGCGCCGGATGCGCTGGTGGTCTTCGGGCGTCCCAAGGGTGACCGCGGCTCGTACCGCCAGTGGGAGGAGGACGGGATCGCGCCGCAGGTGGTGTTCGAGGTGCTGTCACCAGGGAACACGCTGACCGAGATCGCGGCGAAGTTCGAGTTCTACGACCTGTATGGGGTGGAGGAGTACTACCTGTACGACCCGGAGAGCGGCGACCTGAGCGGGTGGCGGCGCGACCGGGGACGGTTGCGGGTGATCGAGGAGATCAACGGGTGGGTCAGTCCGCTTCTTGGGATCACGTTCCGGCGCGAAGGGAACGAGGTGCGAATGTACCTGCCGGACGGGCGCCCATTCCTGAGTTTCGTCGAAGTGCAGGAGCAACTGGAGCGCGAACGCCAGCGCGCCGAGACGGAACGCCAGCGCGCCGA
>DAOTWI010000416.1:0-5015 GCA_034436075.1 Roseiflexus sp. | reverse complement strand
ATCGAAGCGCCCGCTCCGCCACAGCACGCCGCCGAGCGCGCCAAACAGCGCCGCACCCGGCACAAACGGCAGGCTGCGGCGAAACTGCGCGCTCGGTTTACTCTCCGGGAAGGCGAGCGACTCACGCGCCTCGATCATCAACAGCGTCTCGCGCATCACGCCCCTCCTCTGCGCACCAGGTCGCGCAACGCTTCGGTGAGAACTGCGTCGTCCCGCTCCTGACCATCGACCATAACCCGCATGGTCGTGGTTGCCCATCCGAGTCCGCGCGACTTTGCGCCGCCCCAGCGATCAACGGCGCGCAACGCAGCCCAGAGCAGCGCCGCATGACCGAGATCGGGAAGCGTTCCCACAATCGCCGGTCGCGCAACGAAGCGCATCCCGCGCAGCGCCGTTTCCTGCAACAACAGCCGCTCATCCTCCGCCGTGCCGCGCCGCCGGTTGATCGCCACGCTAGGGCGCAACTGGCTCAACCATTGCGGAGAAATCTGCATATGATCACCGATGCCGGCGACCAGACCGGCGAAATGGAGCGGCGCTCGCTGCTGCGGCGAACCAAACATGCGCCGGATGACGGTATCGGTCTCATCGCCGAACCCGTGCGGCACGCCAAGCCCAAGCGTTGCTGCGATGGCTTCGGCGGCATGGCGCGCGCGCCCCTTGACCTGTGATCCGGGAATGAGCGGTCGCCCCCGGCTATCGCGCACGATCACTTTGTCGGCAAGCGTGCCGGCGCTGCCGCCAGCGCCGACGCTCACCGGCGTATCGCTCAGAACTTCCAGATCAATCTGAATGTTGACCATCGTTGTTCCCCGGCATAGAGACCATATCGTAGATCTCGGCGAGATCGGTCCAGATCGTTTCATATGCCTGATGCGCTACCGGCAGCCAGGGCGGGATCGCCGGATAGCGCAGCTTGTCGTCTGCCGGTCGCCATGCAACTTCAATATCCTTAAGCAGCTCGTCGCTCACATTTTTCTGACGCACGCGGGTATAGAGGTATTCCATCGAGCTGGCAATCACGCCCGGCGTTGTTTCCATCACCTGTCGCAGGCGGTAGAGTTGCGAGCGCGGAAAGTTGGCGCGTTTGAGCGCCCGCGCCGTTTCCAGTAAACCGGCAAACTCGTGCCAGGCGTAAGGGCGCGCGGTGAGCCGCCGATCGCTCTCGTCGTGCAGCGCTGCTTTGCGGAACGCTTCGACCGAGTCGGCGACCATCGTGACTGACTTCAGCACCATAAAATCGACTGCGCCGCCGTAGTAATAGGAATCGCGTTGCCCGGCGTAGCGGCGCGCCAGTTGTTTGGCGCGTTTGAGCAACTCTTCCACCAGGTCGCGCAGGAAGAAGATCGGCGCCGATTCGTGCGCAATCACCACGCCAGCCGACAGCCCGACCGACGGCGTGTATGGTTCCCGCGTGACGAGCGTCTCACGGGCATAACGTGTGTGCACATGATGTGACGCCTGGGCGCCGGATGGCGCCGGGAGGCGTTGCGCCAGAGAGCGTTCAAACTCACAGGCAATCGTCAGCGCCACGTCGAAGGCGCGGCTGCCGGGGACGATGAGCAACAGATCGTCGCCGCCGATGGTCAGTATCTCGAAGGGATGCACGAAGACAAGCCGCCGCTCGCGCCGCACGGCAGCCGGTTGCAGGCAGTGCGCCAGCGCCGTGAAGACCGCGTCGACTGCGGCTGTGCTCAGATGCGCAGAAGTCCGATGCAAGTCATCGGGGGTCGACAGGGTGGCGATCAACCGCCCGACGTTGTTCCCGTCGGCGTAGATGACGCCAATGTAGCGATCCGGTCGGGAAGCGGCGCCGATCTCATTCAGGTCGCGCGGCGGTATAACGCGCTGCTGATCCATAGCGCGGCGGTAGGGCGCGTCGGCGCCTCGCTCAGCGAGAAACGCTTCCCATCGCGTTTCCCACGAACGATCCCGCAGATCATCCGGCGCGCACCAGGCGAATGTTGAGGTGTACCAGCGCGTCTGATCGTCGTCGTCGCGCTTAATCAACTGACCGACGTACCGTTTGCGCGCTGAAGGTTCACTATAGGCGCGCGTCTCGCTGGCGACCGTCCCGCGCCATTCGGCGGGGCGCACATCGCTGCTAGCGCATCGTTCCGCCCACGGCAGCATCGGGTAGAGCGGCAGAGTGCGTGGCGCGCCAGCATAGGCGCGCTCGTCGCGGCGCCGGTTGAACATCGTCGCCAGGATCGTCACCAGTTCGCCGAACTGCTTGCGGTTCAGGAAGCGCCGTACAGCAGCGTTCTCCTCACTGTTGAGTGCGCGCCCCGGAACCGCAGCACGGATCTCGTCATCGGTCAGCATCGTCGCGGCGCTTCCCGGCAGTGGTGCGTAGTAGTACGTCTCGAGTTCGGCGCGCACCTGCGAGTCGCGCCAGCAATGCAGAAACTCCTCCGTCCAGAAGTCGAGCGGGCGGCGTCCATAGCGCAGTTCCAACAGCGAAAAGGTTGCGGCGACGGCGACGCTGTTGGCGGTGAGGGTCTGGCGGGTAAACTCCTGTTCAATGCGCCGGGCGAGTTCCGCGCCTTTTGCGGCTGGCGCAAATGCGAGAAAACTGCCGCCGCCAGCGTAGATGATGCACGATTCGCCGAGACTCTCACCCAGCGTCTTGCGCCAGATCGCAGGAAGACGGTGATCGTTCACCCATTCGAGCAGCGCGCTGGCGCCGCGAATCTCAGGCAGTTTCGGCGCCTCGAAGACGTACCCCTTGATCTTCGTGGCGCCGCCGTAGACCAGCGCCACCCTGTGCGCGTCCTCCGGCAGTCCTGCGCTGCGCAGGCGTTCCGTCACGGTCCGGCGCCATTCCTCGAGCACGGCGCGGGACGGCGCTCGTGGCGCGTTGCCCAACACCAGACGCACTGCATCTTCCAGGGCGCGCGCATCAACGTCCGTTCCATACGCCAGGCACGCCGCCACTGCACGGCTGAAACGATCTGTATCGGTCATAGCGTCCTTGTGTCGTCTCTTTCGAATGACAATCCCAGTATACCAGTCAGCGCCGTCACAAATGCATCAATCACTGACGTTCGATCACAGCGATTCGCACGCTGCCATGCCCGAAGGTGCAGGACTTCCCGATGTGCACCAGACTGCCGAGCGCCAGCAAGCGGCGCAGATCAATGCCGACGCCGCGCAGCGTCACTGCGCCGACGATCCCGCCCTGCGGCATCGTTTGCTGCTGGCGTGTCGAGGTGCGCTGAAGATCAGCCCAGCGTATCAGCGCCTGTTCAACCGTCACGGCGCGCGCTGCATCGACCAACCGCTCGTAATCGACCTGCCACCATCCACTGCCGTGGAATGTCGCCAGCGCACCGATCCGCCAGCATGCCGCGCGGGTCAACGCCGGCAGATCGAAGGTGTGCAGCACTTCTCCTCGCTCACGAATGCGGAGCGGCGTGTGCAGGATCAGGCGCAGATCGTCAGGAAGTGACTGCGCATACGCAGAGAGTGCCACAGCATCAATGAAGGGCAGACGATTGGCGCCCTGCAGCACCTGGCCATCCTGGTAGATGACCGTCCCAGTCGGTTGCCAGGGGCGCAGGGCTTCGACCCGTTCCAGCCGGAAGGGGGCGTGATCGCGCCCTAACCCCATCACACCAAGGCGCTCGAAACTGAACAGGAAGTAGGGCAGATACTCCACCCCCCGTCCGATCAGCGTCAAGCCGAACTCCAGCGCATCGCCCGCCGCGTAGCGCGTGCGCGTGTCGTCCGGCGCCACGATGACGAACGGGCGCGGCACGTCGTGCAAATCGTGCAGGTGCGCCACATCGGGCGGATGCGGCGTCTCGAACACCCAGCGGTAGGGGCAGAATGGGGTGATCGTGCACTCATGCGACCGTCCCCAGCACGTTTGGAGGCAGGAGGCGCGCTGAAACGCATAACCGAAGCCGCCGCGCAGCATAGCGCCCTTATACGCGGGCAAACGTGCATCGACGAGCAGGCGAAGGGTGAGACGAAGACGCAGGATCGGCAGGTCGGGAAGCGCGAGACCAGCATCATGTTTAGGCATGGCGATATCCTTCACGAACTGGCGGTCCCATCCCGCTTCGCCTGAGCCGGGAACGATATAGCAGGTCAAGGAGAGCGATCAGAATAGCAAGCCTGGTGCATTATTGCAAAAAATCTCGTGATTTGTCAATAGTGAGGGTGCGAATGGTGAAGATTCAGTTTTTCTTTGTGTATGCCACTAGTCGCGTGATGGCTCTTTTTGCCTTCGGCAGAGCGGTGCTTATCTTCTTTGGCGGTGCGGTGCGGCGGCAAAGAAGATAAGCACCGCACCGCCTCGATCGAGAGCGCCACGCTGCCACAGGCTCTGCAGAGATAAAAAAACGCGCCACCGCGTAAGTTCTGTTATCTGAAAAAGTATTGTCATGATCCCGAAGTTTAGCGATCTGGCGCCTCCCGCAACCAGTACACATCGGCATACGGCTCATCGATCACCAGGTCGACGGGTATGCCAGCGACGCTTTCCGGCTGGCCGACGAAGTAGACCAGGCGATCCGGGTAGCGACGGCGCGCCCGTTCGAGCCAGGGGTCGTCGCCCGGTTCGACCACATCGATCCAGACATCCGGGCGCACGCCTTCCACGAAGCGCAGGTAGAGGAGGGTGGTTCCCTGCTCCCAGTGGGTGATCACGACGGCGTTGGGGGGAAGGGCGGAAAATGTTGCAGTGGCGAACTCGCGGTAGAGCCAGAGATGCTGCTTTGCCGACACGCGGTAGCGCGTCGCGCCCCATCCCAGCGTCAGCGCGAGCAGGAGCGCCAGGATCGCCACATACCGCCAGCGCACGCGCGATGAGTGCGCCCGGCGAATAACCATATCGGCGCCAGCCGCGATCCAGAGCGCCCACGGCAACAGCATCGGCAGGGTAAAAACTGGAGCGTCGCCAACCGCCGGACCCAGCAGCAGAAGATACGCCAGCGTGGCGACGAACACCCACGCTGCTGCGCGCCAGACCCACACCGACCGTCGCAGGAGCGCAACACTCCCCGCCA
>DAOTWI010000415.1:0-8293 GCA_034436075.1 Roseiflexus sp. | reverse complement strand
GCCGCGCAGGGGACCGTCACCGGGGGGGGCGGGCGGTTCCCAGGGTGCTGCGCCTGCCGCGCAGGTGACACCGGAGAACGCATGGCCGCCAACGCCCAACACAACCGATCAGAGCCCGTAGCCTCCTCCGAATCCCGCCAGATCGATGAGGTCGTTGCTGCGGTGCTGGCGGCGCCAAAGTACTGCGCTATCGATCCGTCGCTGGTGCGCATGCTTGCGGTGCGCGAACTCGTTGCGCGCAAGAACGTCAAAGAAGCGATTAAGGCGACAAAGAACAAACTGCATCAGATCGCTGGCGCTTATGTCGAGCAACGGATCGACGTCGCCAGTTGGATGCACCAATTGCAGGCGTATGATGACTCCCGCCCCGCAACAGTATCCGATCATTCGCTGATTCAGGCGGCGCTGGCAAACCCGCGTATTGCTCATTTTGACGCATCCTTCGTGCGCTCCTCGCTCGATCTGATGGCGCGCCACGCCTCCACCCGCGAACGCCTGCCGATTGTGCAACGTTTCTATGCTGAAATCTTCGCCGATCTTCCGCCTATCCGGTCGGTGCTCGATGTCGGGTGCGGGTTGAACCCGCTCGCCATCCCGTGGATGCCGCTCGCTGCTGACGCGGTCTACCACGCTAGCGACATTGATCGTACCATTGTCGCGTTCATCGCGCAGTACCTGGCGCTCGTCGGCATCTCCGGCAGCGCCGAGGTGCGCGACCAGGCAACCAATCCGGGCGGTCCGCCGGTCGATCTGGCGCTGGCGTTGAAACTCCTGCCGGTGCTGGAACAGATTGAGCGTGGCGCTGCTGCGCGGTTGCTCGACGCGCTCGATGCGCCGTTCATACTGGTCTCGTATCCCGTCCATACGCTCGGCGGCCGTCGCAAAGGCATGGGCGCAACCTATGAGCGACAGATGGAGGCGCTTGTCGCCGTGCGGCAGTGGGAGGTGCGGCGGTTTGTCTTTCCCGGTGAACTGGCATTTGTGATCAGGAAAGGAAGCAGGCGATCATGGAAATCATCGGCGTCATCCTGCTGATTGTCGCAGGCATCTGCCTGTGGGTCTGGCGCCGGCGGCAAACGATGCTCACGACGATTGGATCGACCGAGACGTATACCGCCGCGCTGCTGGAGGACATCTACCGGCGAGTTGCGACGGCGGTCGGCGCCGATGCGCTGGCGCAGCGCTGCGAGGTCAGCGGCGTCGTCGAGATGGATGCGCCGCTCCTGGGCAAAGTTAGCAGTGCCATGTGCGCTGCCTATCGCTTCACTATCAACCGCGAGTACGAAGAGACCGTCACCGAAACCGATGCGCAGGGAAAGACCCAAACGAAGGTGCAGCGCGGCAGCGAGGTGATCGAAACTGGCGATGTGCGCACGCCATTCTATGTGCGCGATGAGACCGGGCGCATCCTGATCGATCCCGACGGGGCGGACATCGAGTGGCAGAATACGGCGTCGGTGTTCGAACCGGCGAATGATCCGGGGTTTGCACGCCGCCGGACGCTGGGGGTGCGGCGCACCGAACAGGCGCTTCCTGTCGGTGAGCGGGTCTTCGTGCTGGGGTGCGCGGTGGATCGTGGCGGACGACCGGCGCTGGCGCGCGGACCAAAAGGCGAAAAGATGATCATCAGCCGTAAAAGTGAGCGCCAACTGATCACGGATACCGAGCGCAGCGCGCGCAATCTGATGATTGCTGCTGCGATCTGTGGCGCTCTGGGCGTCGTGCTGCTCGTATGGGGATTGCTTACATGACATGAGTTACGCGGTCGCCTTACGGATGAGCCGCGTGATGGCGCTTTTTGCCTTCGGCAGAGTGGTACTTGTCTTCTTGTGTGGTGCGGTACCATGCGAGTGCGTGAAGAACGACACAATTCGATCATCGACGGGAGGACTCCTGTATGGGCAAGAATGTCATAAAACTGTTTGCGTTGATGGCGGCGTTGACCGCCCTGTTTCTCGTGATTGGCAATGCGCTGGGCGGAACGTTCGGTTTGATTATCGCGGTCGTGCTTGCAGCGGTAATGAACCTGGGGGCGTACTGGTTCTCCGACAGCATCGTGCTGCGAATGGCTGGCGCTCGTGAGGTGAGCCGCGAGGAAGCGCCCTGGTTCTACCAGATCGTCGAGCAGCAGATCGTTCGCGCCGGGCTGCCGATGCCGAAACTGTACATCATCGACGAAGATATTCCGAACGCCTTTGCGACCGGTCGCAGCCCAAGCAAAGGGGTGGTGGCGGTCACCACCGGCATCAGTCGCCTGCTGACGAAAGATGAACTGGCGGGCGTGATTGCCCACGAACTGGCGCACATCAAGAACCGCGACACGCTTATCTCGGCAGTGACTGCAACAATTGCCGGTGCGATTGCGGCAATTGCCGATATGTGGATGTGGAGCCAGATTTTCAGCATGTTCTCTGGCGGCAACGATGAGGAGGGCGGCAACCCGATTGGCGAGTTGCTGCTCGTGATTGTTGCGCCGATCGCCGCAACCCTGATCCAGCTTGGCATCTCGCGCGCGCGGGAGTTCCAGGCGGATGAGCTCGGCGCGCGCATTCTGGGAGACCCGCTGCCGCTGGCAAGCGCGCTGGAGAAGATCGAGTGGGCGGCGCAGCGCGGCTTTATGCAGATGAATCCGGCGACTGCTTCGCTCTACATCGTGAACCCGTTGAGCGGTGCAGGTGGGATGATGCGCTGGTTCAGCACCCACCCGCCGACTGAGGAGCGTATTGCACGCCTGCGGGCAATGGCGCGCCAGGGCAGCGGGCGCGGCGCACTGGCGGCATAGACGACTCAGAACGACCATTTCGTGAAGCGCAGGCGGCCCCATCGGTCGCCTGTTGCTTTTTGCGCTAGAATAAGGATCAGGGGTTGCACGATTATGGTGGAGACTGAGGTGGACCATCGCGCTGGAGAGGCGCCGAAGATGTACTGGCAGGTGTTGCTGCGCCTGCGCTGGTTGCTCGGCGGCACCATCGGGCTGGCGTTCGCCATCGGGCGCATGATAGAGGCGCTCTGGTTCGATCCCGATATTCCCATCATGCGCATCATGGGCGACGTGGCTGCCTGGGGTCTGCTCGGCGGTCTCGCCGTCTGGTTGACACTGACGTGGGTCAGTCGCCAGGAGCAGCGGTATCAGGCGGGTTTGGAGCAGGCGCTGCGCGACCAGCAGCGCGCCTACAGTCAACTGGCGCTGCTCAGCGAGGTCAACCGGCGGATCGTTGACTCGGCAACCCTCGACGAGATTCTTGACGCGGCGCTCACCTTTCCACGACGGCTGGTTCCGGCGCGCGCGACGGCGGTGCTGCTGATCGACCCGACGGGTATTGTCGAGACGCGCGCACACGGCGCGCCGGTTGAGGAACTGGCGTATTTGCGCAAAACATTGAGTATTGCCGAACGGATGGCCATGGCTCGCCATCCGCAGATGCTCGAAAGCGCCGATGGGGCACACGCATGTCTGGCGCTGCCGCTCCACGATGGCATGGCGCTGCTGGGGTGGATCGAACTGCACCTCGAACGACCGATGACGATTGCCCAGGACGAACTGGCGTTGCTGGAGACAATCGCCAATGAGATCGCCGAGGCAATTGCGAGTGCGCGGCGCCGTTCGCGGGAAGAACGGGCGATTTATCAACTGGAGCGCGCCATTGCCGAAGAGCGCGCTCGCATTGCGCGTGATATTCATGATGGAATCGCTCAGAGCCTTGCGTTTATGCGCATGCGCATCGATCTCTGGAATGAATGGATCGAAAGCGATCCGCAGCGCCTCCGCGCTGAATTTGCAGAGTTGAAAATCACCCTGCGCGAGCAGATCCGCGAATTGCGGCGGGCGATCTTTGCGCTGCGCCCGGTGCAATTCGACGAACTCGGCTTCGTCGGCGGGTTGCGCCGCTACATTGTTGAGTTCGCCGGGCAACAGAGCTGGGACATTCACGTCGATCTCTCGGGGACGCCATCCACTATTTCACAGGACGTCGAAGCGGTCGCGTTCCGGGTTGTGCAGGAGGCGCTGACCAATGTCGCCAAACACGCAGCGGCATCGCGGGTCGAGGTGGTGATTGGACAGGCGGACGAAGGGTTGCAACTTGTCGTCCGCGATAACGGTCGGGGGTTCGATCCAGGGGCGCTTCCCGACGCGCCAGGGCATGTCGGTCTGCGCCAGATGCGCGAACGCCTGGCGGCATTGCGCGGGCAGTTGACGATTCTTTCGCAACCGGGCGCCGGGACGGAATTGCGCGCGTGGATACCGCTGTTGTCTGTTGAACGTTGAACATTCAACGCCGGAGAATGTGTAACCACAGAGACCCAGAGGACACAGAGGGTGAAGGGTGAAGATGAAGCGCCGGGGTATTTGTTTACGTGCCTTCTTTATTCAATGATTCACGCTTGAGGATGGGTATGAGCGACGATCCTATTCGTATTCTGCTCGCCGACGATCACCGGATGTTCCGGCAGGGGTTGCGCGAACTGCTGGAGCGCAAAGGCGGGTTCATCGTGGTTGGCGAGGCGTCCACCGGGCGCGAGGTGCTGGCGCAGACGGCGGCGCTGCAACCGGACATCGTGCTGCTCGATATTCAGATGCCGGAGATTGACGGCGTTGCAGTGGCGCGGCAGCTGGCGCAGGCGCACCCGGATGTCAAGGTCATTATGCTGACGATGTATCGCCAGGATCAGCATCTGTTCGAGGCGATCAAAGCTGGCGCCCGCGCCTATCTGCTGAAGGACGCTGACGCTGACGAGTTAATCGGTGTGATCGAGCGGGTGCATCGTGGCGAGGCGGCGCTCGATCCGACCGTCACGCTGCGGGTGTTCGATGAGTTTCGCCGCCTGAGCGTTGATCAGGACGCCGAACAGTTGACGGAGCGCGAGCGCGATATTCTGACGCTCCTGGCGGAAGGGCACGACAATCGCACGATTGCGCAACGCCTGTTTCTTTCTGAGAAGACCGTTGGCAACCGCCTGAGTGAAATCTTCCAGAAACTCGGCGTCAGCAACCGCACCCAGGCGGCGCTGGTGGCGGTGCAGCGCGGGCTGATCGCTCCGCCGAAACCAGACACGACGGAGTGATCTTCAGACTATCGCTATATGCCGTAGATTACGCGCGTCATTGCAAAGTAGAGCGGCAATCCCAGCGTCAGGTTGAATGGGAACGTAATCACCAGCGCCGCAGTCAAATAGTAGCCGGGGTTGGCTTGCGGCAGGGCAATGCGCACGGCGGCCGGCGCCGCAATGTACGATGCGCTGGCTGCCAGCACTCCCAGGATCATGCCGCCGCCTGGCGACAATCCTACCAGATTGCCGAGCAAGATGCCGATGATGCCGTGCAGGATGGGAATGACAATACCAAACCCGATCAGGAAGCGTCCGGCTTTCGCCACGTCACGGAACTGGCGGGCGGCAACCATGCCCATTTCGAGCAGGAAAAACGTTAATGCACCTTTGAACGGATCGACGAATAGCGGCGTCACCTGGGCAAATCCCTGCTTGCCAGCCGCAGCGCCGATCACCAGACCGCCAAACAGCAGCAGGATGCTCTTGCCGGTCAGCACTTCATGCAGCACGCTGCGCCACGATCCCACCTGCCCGAGTCGCATGCGGGCAATCACCAGCGCAACGATAATGCCAGGGATTTCCATGACGGCGACCAGCGCCGGCATGAAACCTTCATACGGCATCGGAATGCTTTCCAGAAATGTCAGGCTGGCACTGAATGTGACCGCCGAGACCGAGCCGTAGTGCGCTGCAATGGCGGCTGAGTCGGCGACGCTGAACTTCCCCAGTTTGTGCAGAATGGCATAGCACCAGACGGGAATAGCGGCGCCGAAGAGGAGCGCCGCCAGGATCGGCGCCCACAGTTGGGCAATTGGCGTCGCCGACAGTTCAGCGCCGCCTTTCAGCCCGATCGCCAGCAGCAGGTAGATCGAGAGTGCGGTGTACAATGCATCGGGAAAGTGGAGATCGCTTCGCACCAGGGTCGCAACGATTCCGAGCAGGAATGCCAGCGCCATTGGCGAGAGCAGGTTGAGACGTATCAGTTCCAGGAAGTCCATAGCAGCGTTTCCTGTCGAGTAACCTGTATCGCCGCGCGCTCCGATGTACGCGGCGAACGTGTGCAGGTTTGGGCGTCGTTCCCCATTATAGCGACGAGGTATACGCGATCAGTTCATCGGCGCTTATGCACGGCTGTGATGCACTCCACGAACCGCTGATGCCGGTTCTTACCGCCATCCTGACAACCCTTCCGCCTCCCGACGGTTCGTTGATCGATGTCGGGTGCGGCGCTGGCGCCAAAACGCCAGTGTTGTGCGCGACACTCAATCTGCCGCCGCCGCTCATTGGTCTGGATCACGATCTGGAGGCGCTCCAGGAAGCCGTTGCCCATGGCGGATTGCTGGCAATCGCCGGAGATGCGCACGCGCTGCCGCTGCGCTCCGCATCCTGTGGCGCAGCGGTGTGCATTGCTACGCTGGGATTGCTCCACAACCAGCGCACGGCGCTGCGCGAAGTACGGCGCGTCGTGCGTCCGGGGGGATGGGCGCTGGTGGTGACAGCAACGACTGCGTGGGTTCCCTGGTCGGCTCATATGCGGCATTGGATTGCAACACGGTGGGCGTGCGCAGATGCGACAGGAGAAAGGTTGCTCACGACGCCTGAACCGGTTGCTGATCTTGTCGCGTTGCTTGGGGAAACCGGATGGGATGCGGGGCGCGCCGGGGCATTCGTCATTGGAACAGATGACGCCGACGCTCAGCCGGTGTTGCCGTTGCTGACGCGAGAGGCAGTGCAGCGCCGTCTGGCGCCCGCCAGCGTGCGCGAGTACGACGCGCTGGTTGCTGATGCCGATGTTGAACTTCTCCCGCTGATACTGGCGGCGGTGGGAATGTAGGCAGGCTTCGTCACACCCAAAGGCGCAAAGGCGCGCAGCGCGGAAGCGGTTGCCCTTTGCGCCTTTGTGCGAGGTTTTCCCCACACCCAAAGGCGCAAAGACAGCAAGCGTTAGTCCATTGCGCCTTCGTGTGAGGCGTGCCTATCGGTTTTGTCCTGCTGTCCGCTCTGCTTTTCCGTTGCTGCGGGAGGGTAGAGCCGGCAGGGCTGAGGCAGCCTGGCGCCACGCCTGAATGCCCCAAATAACCAGCGCCGTCGCCGCTGCTTCGTCGAGGTTGCCGACGACCGGCAGCGCATCGGGGATCAATTCGAGGACGCCAGCGGTTGGGTTGACCAGATAGACGACGCCAAGCGCAATCGCGCCAAATGCAACCAGACGACGTTGCCAGGGACGGTTCATTGGAGATTACTCCTTGAACGAAACGACGTTTCTACCGTCGAACAGACGTTGAGAAACCATGAAAAGTTGCATGAATGGAGCGTGGTATACTGCCAGGTATGCTTGATGCGTTACCCACCCGTCACGGGTTGCTGCCGTTTCCTGCGTTTTTGCCGGACGCCACGTTCGGCACGGTGCGCGCCGTCGATGCTGGCGATGTGCGCGCCGCCGGGGTGCGCGCGCTGGTGATGAATACGTTCCACCTCATGCAAAAGCCGGGGTCGTCGACCATTCAGGCGCTTGGCGGGCTGCACACTATGACCGGCTGGGACGGTCCGATCATGACGGACTCCGGCGGTTTTCAGGCGTACTCGTTGATCCGCCAGAATCCGAAGCAGGGGCGAATCACCGACCAGGGGATCGTGTTTCAGCCGGAAGGCGCCGGGCGCAAGTTTCAATTGACGCCAGAGAAGTGTATTCAACTCCAGCTAGCATATGGCGCCGATATTGTGGTGTGCCTCGACGATTGCACGCATGTCGATGATTCGCCCGCCGAGCAGCGCGCCTCGGTGCGCCGCACCATTCGCTGGGCGCTGCGCTGCAAACAGGAGTTCGAGCGCCAGATGGCAATGCGCCGCCTTGGCGATGAGCGGCCGCTGCTCTTCGCCGTAGTGCAGGGAGGCGGCATTCCCGAACTGCGACGCGAATGCGCAGAGACACTGCTTGAGATCGGGTTCGACGGATACGGCTACGGCGGGTGGCCCCTCGACGCGCAGGGCCGCCTGCTGACCGATATGCTGGCGCTCCCCCGTGAACTGATCCCGTCGCACCTGCCGCTCCACGCGCTTGGCGTCGGGCATCCAGAATATGTGGCGACGTGCGCGCGCATGGGGTACCGGCTCTTCGACAGCGCCCTGCCGACGCGCGACGCGCGCAACGGGCGGCTTTACGCCTTCGCCGCCGATCCGCGCGATCCGGGGTTTCGCCTGGCTGACCGCTGGTTCCACTACGTGTATGTCGAAGACGACCGGT
>DAOTWI010000414.1:0-1859 GCA_034436075.1 Roseiflexus sp. | reverse complement strand
CTCGGCATCGTGGCGGAAGACGCGCCAGGGGCGCGCGCCGCTGCGCTGGGAGAACGGCTGATCAGCGGGATGAACGCTGAACTGCGCAAACGCAATCTTGGCGGTTGGGCGGTGTACGGCGACGGCTCGATCTTCCATATCATTGCCGGATGTTCGGTCCGCTTCCCCCCGGGCGAACTTGACCCGACGGCGCCGCCGGACGAACTGAAGCACGGCGGCGATCCGCGCCTGGTGCAGTTGCTGCGCCTGGGGATGATCAATCAGGGAATTGACCTCATGCGCGGACGGAGCGGCTTCGTGTCGGCAGTCCACACGCAGGACGACATTGAGGGGACGGTTGCGGCGTTCGCTGCCACGCTCGACGCGATTGCGGCTGAGATGTAACGTTCGGTTACCTATGCGCGTCATTACCGGCACAGCCAAAGGTCATCGCCTGAAAGCGCCAGAAGGACTCGGCACGCGCCCGATGCTGGATCGCGTCAAAGAGGCGCTCTTTTCCGTCATTGAAGGGTACGGACCGATTCGCGGGCGCGTGCTCGACCTGTACGCTGGCACGGGATCGCTGGGGATCGAGTGCCTGTCGCGCGGCGCATCGTGGGCGGATTTCGTCGAACACAAAGCGCACGTCTGCCGGATCATTCGCGAGAACCTGGAACACACGCGCCTGGCGGATCGGGCGCGCGTTGTTCATATGCCGGTCGAGCGATTCCTGCGCATTCACGGACATCATGAGAAGTATGATATAATCATTATGGACCCGCCCTATGCTGATCCTGCGATTGAAGCAACGATTTGCGCCGTGGATGACGCGAACCTGCTGACCGACGCTGGCATTCTGGTTGTCGGTCACTCGCCGCGTGTTGAACTCAGTGATCGCTATCAGCGTTTCCGCCGCCGTAAGTTCCGCCGTCTGGGAGACTCGTGCTTTTCGATTTATGAACTGGCGCCGGACGATAGCGCCTCCGATCCCGATGAGACCCATCAGTCCGCTCTGCTGCCGACTGATCGCTGATTGAACGGCGCAGCATGCCGTGGATCCGCGTTGCACCAGTGAAGGAGAGAAGGGGTGACGATTGCCGTCTATCCAGGAAGCTTCGATCCAGTCACGAATGGACATCTGGACATCGCCGCGCGTGCGTCGCGCATCTTCGATACGGTCATCATGGCTGTCTTTGATCGTCCCAACAAGCAGTTGCTCTTCAGCACCGAAGAACGAGTCGCACTGCTACGCGAGTCGACGCGGCACCTGCCGCGTGTCAAGATTGACACCTATTCGACGCTGACCGTCGATTATGTGCGCAGCGTTGGCGCGTCGGTCATTGTGCGCGGCATGCGCGCCGTCGGCGACTTCGAGGCGGAGTTTCAACTGGCGCAGATCAATCAGACGCTCGCGCCCGACATTGATATTGTGCTGTTTATGGCGAGCCACCGGTACACCTTCTTCAGTTCGAGCACCGTGCGCGAAATTGCATCGCTTGGCGGCGATGTTTCCTGGCTGGTTCCCGGTCCGGTAGTGGAGGCGCTGAAGCGCGTCTATGGCAGGAGGTGATGAGCCATCGAACTGGATCAGTTGATCGATGAACTGGAAGATGTCATCGCCGAGGGCAAACGGGTGCCGTTCAGCGGCCGGTTGTTGATCGATGAGGATCGCGTGCTCGACATCATTGATCGCATGCGGGTGGCGGTTCCAGAGGAATTGCGCCAGGCGCGCCGGATCATCGGCGAGCAGGAACGGTTGATCAGCGAGGCGCAGGAACGGGTGCAACAGGTGTTGCAGGAACAGGGGTTGCTGGCGGCGATCGAGGCGGAACGCGCGCGGTTGCTGGAACAGGCGGAGCGCGAGGCGCGCGCCGTGCGCG
>DAOTWI010000413.1:0-3492 GCA_034436075.1 Roseiflexus sp. | reverse complement strand
GGCGGCAACGCCACTGGCGCATCTGGCGCGCTGGATGGCGTTCCGCCGACATCGTTGCTCAACGACGCGCCGCTGACGACGAAACCGGTGATCTGGGCGCGGTTGTTGGTTTCGTTGCTTTCTGCAACCGCGCCTGTCGGAACCGGCGGGTTGAAGCTATCGGCGTAGACGTACAGCGCGTTCGTGCCGCTGGCGAAGTAACCGGGCCAGACTGACTGCGGTCCCGCAAATTGACCTGGCGCGGATGTCAGGGTGATGCTCTGACCCGGCGCCAGCGACTGGTTGACGTACCAGGCGATGCCGTAGCACGGTGCAATGCCGCAGACGTCGTTCCAGCGCACGTTCGGCGCCGTCGGCGGCGTGGACGGGTTGATGTACAGGTCTACCCAGAACCCAATCGTCGTCGGTGAGCCGCCGGCGTTCTTCACCTTCACTGTGATCAGCACTGGTTCGCCTGCGGTATAACTGGTCTTCGCCGGAGTGACGGTGAACTCTTCGATCACGAGATCCGGCGGCGTCACTGGCGCGACAATCAGCGGCAGGAAGACGCGCGTTTGCGTCCGGTATCCGGCGTCCAGCGTCGTGATCGATTGCCCGGCGCTCAGTGTGCCGGTTGCACCTGGCGCATCACTGTCGATCGTTGGGTCGCTGCCGGCGCGCGTGGCGGTGTCGAAGTACCCCGCTGGTTTGGTGAATGTCAGCACAAACGTCCCTGGCGGCAGTCCGGTGAAGGCGTAACTGCCGTTCACTGCCGTAACCGCGCTGAAGGTCAGCGGCGTCGCCAGGCTGGTCGGCGTCAGCGTTAGCGTGACTGTCACCCCTGCGATGCGCTGCGTTTCGCTGGGATCGCGCACATCGTTGAAGTTCTCGTCCACCCAGGCAATGCCAGAGATCGAGCCGTTGCCGATGAACCCGGCATCGACGGTCGTTGAAATCTGGCTGCTCGCCAGTGTGAAAGATGCCGTGCGTCCGTTGGTCTGGGCGTCGTTGTCGTTATCGACGCTCAACGACCCGGCGCCGTTGTTGACCGTCTGGAAGCCAACCGGCGCGACAAACTCGACCACATACGAGCCTGGCGTGACGTTCTCGAAGCCGTAGAACCCGGCATTGCTACCTGCCAGCGTCGTCGTCGTCGAGATGACCGTATCGGTTGCTGCGTCGCGCAGCCGGACGGTGATTCCTGGCAACCCGGCGTCAACTCCGGCTTCGTATGTCCCGTTGCCGTTCACATCGAGCCAGACCCGGTCGCCAACCGAGGCGGTGCGGTACAGACCGAAGTTCTGCCCGGTCGCTGGCAGTGTGCCGCTCAGGGTTCCCGCCGTCGAGAGCAGGTACCCAAGCGGTCTGCCGGTGACGCTGAGCTGGTAACTGCCCGCAGGCAACTGGTTGAACGTGAAATTCGGCGAACCTGTGCCAGTCGTCACTATCGTGTACGTCACGGCGGGATTGGTCGAGTTGATCGAGGTCGTGACGGTCAGCGTCAGCGTCACGCCTGCCAGACCGGGTTCACCTGAATCGAACGTGCCGTCGGCATCAATGTCTTCCCACGTCGTGCCGTTCAACGCCAGGTTGCCGACTGCACCGGCATCAACGTAGGTCACGGTTTCGTTCGATCCGACCGTAAAGCGCTCGGTGTATCCGTTGCTTGTGTTCGCGTCGCTGTTATTGTCCGTTGTAATGGGTGCGCCCTGCGTGGTGAAGGTGTAGCCGGCAGGCAGCGCAAACTGAACGCGATAGAGCGTTCCGGTCGTCAACACGTCGGTCGGCGTGATGTTGGTGAACTGGTAGATACCGTTGTCACCAGTCGTGAATGCGCCAATCGACGTCTCATTGCCATTGACGCTTGGATCAGGATCGAGGTAGAGCGTTACCGTTGCGCCTGCCATCGTCGGCTCGCCGCTGTCGAACAGTCCGTTGCCGTTGGTGTCGAACCAGACCGTGCCGCTAATGACGCCGTTGCGGTAGTAGCCGAACGGCAGCGGCGTGATGGTCTGCCCGCTTGTGAGTGGCGCTGATGCGGTTGCCGTGCCCGTGTTCCCCGGCGATGCAAAGTATCCGGCTGGCGGCGTCACTCCCACTGTGTACGCCGTCGTTGTCGGCGCGACAGTGTAACTGATAATGCCGGTCGCGTCGGGACCGAACGGACCGCCGAGGGTCACATTCGGCGTCAGCGTTACCGTTGCGCCTGGCACAGTTGCATCGCCAGCGGCGTAGACGTTATCAATCGGCGACGTCGTCTCCTCGAACACGCGCACCTGAATGACCGCCGGGCGGTAGTAGCCGCGGTCGCGGGTTTGGGTGGCGCCCGGCGCCAGCGCCTGCGCGTCGAGTTGATCCACGCCTGTGCCGATCCCGTCGCTGTCGTCGCTTGCCGGTTGCGCCCCCACGTCCGCCAGTGTTTCGAACCATCCCGCTGGCGTCGCAAAGCGCAGGGTGACATTCGCCTCCGCCGCGCTCGCCCCGCCCGGCAGATTTGTGAAGGTGTAGACGCCGCTGGCGTCGGTCACCGCGCTGGCGAGCACCGTCGTGCTCAGGCGGCTCGGAATGGCGACCGTCACCGTCAGGTTGACCGTCACCCCCGGCAGCGCGCCGACCCCTTCGGTTCCCTGGCGCACGCCGTCGCCGTTCGCGTCTTCCCACACCACGCCGTTCACCGTCGCACGCCCGCGCACCGCCGCATCGCTCAACCCGCTCACCGTCGCACCGGAGGTGACAGTAAACGGATTGGTCTCAGCGTAGGCGTTGCCTATCCCTTCGGTCTGCATGTCGTTATCGCCGCCTGCTGGCGTCACCAGCAGGAAGTTCGCCGTATCGGGGTTGATGACGCGCACCTGGTAGCCGCTATTGGGCGCCACATTCGTGAAGGTGTACGCGCCAGTCGCGTCGGTGGTGGTCGTCAGCACGTCGCTGCCGCCCAGACGCAACGTGACCGTCACATTCTCCAATCCTGGCTCGTTGTCTGCGAACAGGTTGTTATCCGCGTCGCGGTCGAAGCGCACCGTGCCGGTCACCGTGCCGCCCTGGAAGTAGCCGAAGTCCAGCGGCCCGTACACCGCGCTGCTCGTCAGCGGGCCAGTCACCGTTGCTGTGCCCGTGTTCCCCGGCGACGGCGTGTAGCCTGCCGGCGTCGTCACGCCGATGACGTAACTCGTGGTGGTCGGCGCGACGGTGTAGGTGATCACGCCGCTCGCATCCTGCGGCGATACGCTCAGGAAGACATTCGGCGTCAACGTGATCGTCGCCGACAGCGGCGCGTCGCCTGCAACGTAGACGTTATCCACCGGCAGGTTCGTCTCATTGAACACCCGCACCTGAATGACTGCCGGGCGGTAGTAGCCGCGGTCACGGGTTTGAGTGGCGCCCGGCGCCAGCGCCTGCGCGTCGAGTTGATCCACGCCCGTGCCGATCCCGTCGCTGTCGTCGCTCGCCGGTTGCGTCCCCACGTCCGCCAGCGTCTCGAACCATCCCGCTGGCGTCGCAAAGCGCAGGGTG
>DAOTWI010000412.1:0-2535 GCA_034436075.1 Roseiflexus sp. | reverse complement strand
TTGGGAAATGGATCACGTCTCCCCGACGCCGCCATGATCGGCGAAGCGCGCCGCATCGCGCGCATGGTGCTCGCGTTGGCAGGAGGGGCGGCGGCGATGGCGGGGGTGTTGGAAAGGTGACGGTCATCAGGGCGGAGCAGGCGAACGGGGAACTGCCAGCGCCCAGGGCGCGGTACAGGGGCGTTGGCGTGCGGCGATGAGATGACCGTCACCGTCACCAGGGCGGAGCAGGCAAAGGGGGGGCTGCCACATCCGTGTAAATCCGTTGCATCAGTGAAAACCCGTGCCCTGTTACACCAACATGATGTTGCGTCTGGAGAAGCATGCTATGACACACTCATCTAACCAACCCGCACTGCTGCTGATCGGTCACGGCACCGACGATCCTGCCGGTCTGGAGGAATATCACCGGATGGCGGCGCGAGTCGGCGACCGGTTGAATACGTTTGTTCAGCCCTGTTTTCTCGAACTTGCCGACCCGCCGATCGCGCAGGCGATTGACGATTGTGTGCGCGCCGGGTATCGTCGCATTGTGGCGCTGCCGCTGCTCCTCGGCGCCGCCGGTCACCAGAAGAACGATATTCCGGTGGCGCTCAACGAAGCGCGCATGCGCCATCCCGATCTCGACATTCGCTACGGCGCGCCGCTCGGCGTTCAATACACCCTGGTGCGCGCTCTGGCGGAGCGCGTCGAGGCAGCATACGCCGCCGCACCCGCAAGCGTTCCGCGCGCCAAAACCGCGCTCGCACTCATCGGGCGCGGCAGCAGCGACCCCGACAGCAACGCCGACGTGGCGCGGATGGCGCGTTTGCTGTGGGAAGGGAGCGGCTTCGGCTGGATCGAATACGGCTTCTACAGCATCACCCGTCCTGACGTCGCCGACGCCATTCGCCACTGCGTCGCCGTCGGCGCGGAGCAGATCATTGTCGTGCCGTATCTTCTCTTCACCGGACGCATCCTGCAACGGATGGCAGCGCAGGTCGAAACTGCCCGGCAGCGGCATCCTGCACCATCCATCCTGATGGCGGAGCATTTGGGTTTGCACGATGGCGTGCTCGCCGCCATTCTTCAGCGTTACGACGAAGCGTTGAACGGCGTCGCCGCCGTCAACTGCGATCTGTGCAAGTACCGGCGAGTGATGCCGGGGTTCGAGGACGATTACGGTCGCCCCCAGGAGAGCGACCATCACCACGGTTTGCGCGGCGTCCACCATCACGGAACGTCCGCACTCGACGCCATTCTGCCGCCGCGCTACCGCAACGGCAGACCGGTCAGCGCCGCACCGATGAGCGCCGCGCCGCTCGTCTACGACGACGCTGGACGGGTAGCGTGGGATCGGATCTGGGGCGGGGATGATCCGAACAACCCGTTTTGCGAACTGGCACTGGCGGGTGGACCGCCGCACCGTGGAACCCTGCTTGAACCGGTGTCGCCGGAGGCGGTTGCGGCTGACCCGAAGGGATACGCGCGCGTGATCGCGGAACTGGCGCGCGGGCTGCACATGGTGACCGGCTTGCCGGTCGTCACCGCATGCGCCCCTGGCTGGATCGGTCTCGTCTGTGAAAGCGAAGCAATGGCGCTCTGGCTGCTCCGGGCGATTGTGGTCGAAAACGTGAGCGTGCGCCGCGAGGGATGCACCCTCTTCTTACCCGCCGGTCCCGGCTTCCGCCTGGACGGGGAGATCAAAAACGTCGTTACGGCAGCGGCGAAGACATATCACTACTGGAAGGAACACGTGCAGGGGTGAGACGCATGCCAGACTCTCACAAATGATCTACAATACTGCATATCAGTCACGTGGCTCACGCAGTCGGTCGCAATCTCAGGGAGGCGGACATGACCTCACCCTGTCGCGTGTTTATTCTGCACGACACCGGGAACCAGGTGGCGGCGCTGGCGCAGGCGATTGCTGAGGGCGCCGTCAGCGTCCCAGGCGTTACGGTGAGCATCAAGCAACCGATCAAAGCCGAGAAGTCTGATCTTTTGGCAGCGGACGCGATTATCATCGGGACGCCGAACTGGACGGGGATTAAGGGAACGTTGAAGCGCTGGCTTGATACCACCGGCGACCTATGGGAGGAGGGCAGCCTGGCGGGGAAGGTCGGCGCGGCGTTCACCAGCAGCGCCGGACGGCACTCCGGCACCGAGTTTACGCTGTTGAACGTGCTGCACTGGTTTCTGGGCGCGGGGATGATCGTCGTGGGGCTGCCCTGGAGTCCGGTCATGGAACGCGCCGGTTCATACTATGGCGCGACGGCGGTCGGCGCGTTGACCGACGAGGACCTGGCGCAGGCGCGCGAATTGGGGCGTCGCGTTGCGCAGGTCGCGTCGCGCCTGAAACGAGGGGAGGAGGATCATGGCTGAGTTTCCGGCTGAAACGCTCACTGCCGCCAAGATCGCAGCGCGTTCGTTTGCGATCATTCGCGCTGAACTCGAAGAGCGCGGCTTTCATCTCGAAGCGCCGCTCAACGCAGTGGTCGAACGGATCATTCACAGCACGGCGGATTTTGAGTTCGCGTCGATCACCCGCGCCAG
>DAOTWI010000411.1:0-4804 GCA_034436075.1 Roseiflexus sp. | reverse complement strand
TGCAACGGCTCCACGACGATGGCGCCGGTGTGTGTATGATCGCCCTTACCCTTCTTCCTCCATATCCCGGCGCTCGAGCACATGCACCAGCGCCTCGAACAGATCGCTTTCGGTAATGATGCCGACAACCATCTTACTTTCGTCCACCACCGGCAACCCGCCAATCTTGTTTTCGATCATGAGCATCGCCGCCTCGCGCAGGCTGGTCTCCGGCGAAACCGTGATCGGGTCCTCCGTCATCACCTCATACACCTTGATCCGTCGCAGGGCATCAGCAATCTCGAACGGGTCCATCCCCGCAACCCGCAGCAAATCAGCGCCGCGAATATCGCCCTGCGTGATGATGCCGCGCAGTTCCCCTGTATCGATGACGACCGGCAGGCGGCGGATATTATGCTCGCGCATCAGCGCCAGCGCCTCGCTGACCGGCGCCGCCAGGTTGACGGTGACTGCCGGAGCGCGCATCCAGAAGCGGATCTCCTCCTCGGCAGGCACTGCGGCGCGTCGCCTGGAAGATGTCGATGTCTTCGCCATTGAAGTTCTCCTTTCTGGAGCAGCGCCACGCCGTGCGACCGTCCAGCAGGGCAGGGCGGGCAGCGCGGCAACCTGAACGTCCATCCCGTTTCTTAACAATTGTAGCCGGTCGTACCTCGTGTGTGGCATAACAGGTTATTACCCGGAGTGACAGATTCACTACTCAAAAAACGACCCGGCTGCACCATCAGCGATCAGCGTGTAAACGCATACTCTCCGTATGTAATGGTTTCTTTTCTTTCTGACGCGGTGTGGCATGCTACAGTACAGTCAGGCGCTTCAACCCCGCCGCGCGCTGGAGGCGACCTATGAAAAACCAACGAGTGGCAGACTGGATGAGCACCCCTGCGATTGTCATCGCTCCGGCAACGACGCTTGCCGAGGCGCAACGCCTGATGGAACAGCGGCGCATTCGCCGGTTGCCGGTTGTGGAAAACGGCAAACTGATAGGCATTATCACGCGCGGCGATCTGCGCGCCGCCCAACCAGCCGATACAACGCTCAGCTACTATGAATGGCGGGCGTTACTCGATCGGGTGACGGTTGTTGAGTGTATGACGCGCCACGTGGTTACGATCTCGCCGGATGCATCGACGCTCGACGCCGCCAGGTTGATGTTGACGTATAAAATCGGCGGGTTGCCCGTTGTTGATGATGAAGGCCGGGTGATTGGCATGATCACCGAGAGTGATCTCTTCCGTCTTCAAATCGCACTGGCGACCGGCGCCGAACTGCGCGACGCCGGTCGCCCAACCCTGATATGCCATCATTGCGGTGCGGTGTTGCGTGGACGGTCGCTCGAGACGATCAACCGTGATGATCAGTGCTGGCGTTGTCACTACCATCTCCATCGCTGTGACAACTGCCGCTACTTCGATGGCATTGCCTGCATGCTCGATCGCCCGGAACGGCACACCGCAATTCCTGGACGGGATTGTTCGTGCTTCGTCTATCTGGTGTCGCAGGAACAGGGGGCGGAACGGTAACGACTGCCCGATACGCGATGATGAAAGCCTCTGTCATCGAGCCGACATACGGAGCGCCGCTCATCGGGTGCGATGATCGGTATGAGGATCGCGCCGCAGCGGGGCGACGGCTCGCGTCATTTCTGGGGCGTTTTCGCGGTACGCACGCCATGACACTGGCAATCCCGCCAGGAGGCGTGGCAGTTGCCGGAGAACTGGCGCGTTCACTCCGTCTCCAGGTTGATGTCATCATCACCCGCGAGTTTCGGGTGCGCGTCAATCCCGCCGTTGCCGCCGGCGCTATCAGCGAATCGGGCGGGTTGTGTCTGAATGGCGCCATCCTGCGATTGCCGGGTGTGACGCCTGCCCGGCTCTGGGACATTGTCAAAGCCGAGCAGGCAATTCTCCCGGAACTGATCGCCCTCTACCGCCATGGACGCCCACTGCCGCTCGACATCCGGCGACCGGTGATCCTGGTTGATGACGGACTGGGCAGCGGTCTGGCGCAGCTGGCTGCGCTCCAGGCGCTGCGGCGCTATCATCCGGTGGCATGCCTGCTCGCAACGCCGCGCGCCGATGAACATATCCTGCGCATGATCAGACCATGGGCGGATGAGGTGATCGTGCTCGATCTCCATACCCACGCCCCCATGAACACTGTCGATGGCTGGCAGATGTCGCTGAGTGATGAAGACGCCGCCATTCTGTTGGAGCGTTATCGACTCCACTGCGCCCCGTCGTGATCTGCGACTGCGCCGTTTCCTCGCTCCGGCGCGCCGACGCACGTTCGCATAACCTGATACCCTTCAACCGCCGATCTGGTCGTTGGAGGGTGACCGCTCTCTGAACCTCCCGTCACACAATCCTTATCGTCTCACGTTTCCGCGCGGAGACGTTGCGGTGCAATGGGGCGATGGGATGATGCAACCAGAGAAGCGTTGCATCGCAACGCCTCTGCAATGTACACCCTTTCCACGTTGAACGTTCAACCTTCAACTTTCAACACTCTCGCGGGTGCATCGCCGTGCGCCCATCCCGGTCACCTGCCCGCGTGCCACGTTCTACGTGCGACGTGGCGGTGCGACGTGGCGGTGCAACGTCGCTACCGGGCGCCCATCCCGGTCACCTGCCCGCGTGCCACGTTCTACGTGCGACGTGGCGGTGCGACGTGGCGGTGCGACGTCGCTACCGGGCGCCTGCACCTGCAACCTTCGCACCTGCAACCTTCGCACCTTTGCTTATTTGACCCCAGGGCTGTACAACAGCAATGGGAGCGACGATCCGCGCAAGACTTTATCGGCGACGCTGCCAAGGAGCAGGAGGGAAAACCCTCCCCGCCCGTGGGTCGCCATTGCAATCAGATCGATGCTGTGCGCTCGTGCATAATCGAGAATGCGCGCCGACGGTTCTCCCACGGTCACAATGGCATCAACCTGTAAACCCTGGCTGCGCAATTCCTCCGCCTGCCGATCCAGGTACGTCTGCGCTCGATCCTTGAGCGGTTGTAAGACTGTAGAGGCGGCAATGTTCTCATCATGAACCGGCAGACCGAGCACGGCGGGATCAACAACCCGCAGGAGCGTATATTCCGCATCCATCATGCGCCCGATATGGATGCTATGCTCGATGATCGTTTCAGCCAGAGGAGAACCATCGAGAGGGATGAGAATGCGACGCAGAGGACGCCTGGCGTTTTGTGCGCCAATGGGCGCAGTTGGTTGATGCGGGCGAACCAGCATCACCGGCACCGGCGAACGCCGCACGATGACATCGGCGACGCTGCCGAGCCAGAGACGCGAGAGCGCCCCTCGACCGTGGGTTGTGAGCACGATCAGATCGCACCCGATAGCCCGCGCGTGCTCCAGGAGCGTCTCAGCGACCGGTCCGGTGAGGATCGACATGATCGGCGCACGTACCGATTGCTTCTCGACCTGCTGCGCCACCCGTTCGAGGTAGGCGGTCCGGCTGGCTGCGGTGGCGCGTTCTGCTATATCAGTTAGACCGCCGCGTCCAGACAGGACGTGGGCCAGGTACAATTGCGCGCCTGATCGCCGCGCGACCGAGAGCGCCAGTGGCAACGCATGCTCACTGAACGCCGAGCCATCGAGCGGCACCAGGATGGATCGGCACATGCGCGCCTCCTCACCGAACCGTGCCGGATTGCTATCTGGCAGCGATATCTAGTGAACGACCAATACCGGGCAGTGGGCGCGTTGCACCACCGTATTGCTCACACTGCCCAGCAGCAGACCGACGAGCGTACTATGCCCGCGCGACCCCATGACAATCAGGTCGAAATTCTCCTCTTCTGCGACGCGCAGAATCGCCTGCGCTGGTGGTCCTTCGAGCAACTGCACATCAACATCCGCCTGATCGCCGACCTGCGTGCGCGCGGCTTCGATCAACGACTGGCCTATCAGCATCCGTGTTTCCAACAGACGCTCGTATTCGGGCGTGCCCAGAAGATCGGAGACATGCGGGAAAGCGTGAAGCAGGCACAACTTCGCATGGTAATGCTTTGCGATATCGACGGCTGCGTCGATTGCCCGCGACGACGTTGGCGAACCATCAACAGCGACGAGTATTTTGTGAAACATGCTGACCACCTCTCCTTTGAGTGCGATCATAGGCTGATACGTTCACCCCTACTATATGTGATCTTAACAAAAAAGGGCAGGAAAGATGCCAGTACAGTGCGTAAAGGTATCACAACGTCGTCTCAGTGCGTTGTGAGGACGCCATCTGTAGTGAACATCTTCTTCCAAAGGGATGCATGGAGTGTGTTATGCTGGTGAAAGAACAAGCCTCAACGAGGAGGAAGATGATGCAGACTATTGTCGTACCGCTCGACGGTTCCGAACTGGCAGTCCAGGTGCTGCCATATGTCCGGGTTCTGGCGCCCTTGGTGGGGGCGAAGGTGCATCTGCTGCGCGTCGTTCAGGATTCTCATCTGAGCGGCGAGTCGTGGACGCAGGTGCTGATTTCAGTCTATGGCGTTCCTGAGAGCGAAGCGCTGCAACGCGATCAGTACGACGCCTCAATCGAGGCGCTCCGTCAACAGGCGCGCGCATACCTCCATGAACAGGCGCGGATGCTCGAAGAGGCAGGGATTGACGTCACCTGCGACGTGCGCTGCGGCTCGCCGGCTGACGTGATCGTCGAAGTCGCCGCCGCGTATTCCCCTGGCGCACTGATCGCCATGGCCACCCATGGCTACAGCGGGTTGCGCCGCTGGGCGCTCGGCAGCGTCGCCGACAAGGTCATTCACGCGACCGAAGCGCCGGTGCTGCTGGTGCGCGGGCAGG
>DAOTWI010000410.1:0-1967 GCA_034436075.1 Roseiflexus sp. | reverse complement strand
CGACGCCCGGCGCGCATGCGCCCCAAGGCGCGGTTTCAACCGCCCGCCAGGGTACGTTCCCCTTCGTGCCCCTTCGTGTTCTTCGTGAATCCAATCCTCAGCGCACCATCGACGAAACGGGCGCGGTGTGCGGCATACTCTGCGCAATCTGCTGCGCGAAGCGCTTGATAAAGCGCGCGGTCGCCACCGGACGTTCGCGCTGCGGCAGGTGACCGCAGCGTTTGAGGACGCGCACCTGCGGCGAAGGCAGATGGCTGCAGAAGAACTGGAGTGACCCCGGCGGCAGGAAGCGGTCACGCTCTCCCCACAGGATCGCCGTCGGCGTCGGCAGCTGGTGCAGTTCGTTGGGGCTCAGGAAGTCAAGCTCGCAGGTTGCATTGATAAACTCACGCACCACCGGGCGCGCGAAGAGGTTCGTCATACCGCGTGCGCTGAGTTCGCGCAACGGCGGCGGCAGCGCGCCGAAGACCATGCGCGCCACTTGGCGCGCATGATGCGCATCCGCTGGCGAAAGCAACTCGATGAATGGCTCCCACGAACGATGACCGTCGAGCAGTGCGCCGCCAGCGTTCATCAGCACAATGCCGCGCACCATGTCCGGGCGCTTTTCCGCTACCCGCACCGCAATCCATCCCCCCATCGAGTTGCCAGCCAGGAGCGCCGGACGGGCGATGACATCGTCCAGAAATGCGCTGACAACTTCGGTCATGTCGGTGATGGTGGCGGCTTGCTTGCCCGGCGGCAACCCGGAGAGACCGTACCCCGGCAGGTCGATCATGAACACATCGTGGCGGCGCGCAACCAGCGGCGCAACCAGGCTCCAGGTCACCGCATTGTCGCCCATGCCGTGGATGAAGAGCACCGGCAGCGGCGCCGCGTGGCGGCAGGGGATCAAATAGTAGTGGATCGGAACGCCATTGATGCGTCTGGTCTGCTCGAAGGCGCCGAGACGCGGCAACGCATGGCGCGCCAGACCGTCGACCAGCGGCACCATCGCATAGGAGAGCGGGTCGAAGAAGCGTTCGATCGGATCAGGAATATGACCAGACATCCGACGCTCCCGTGTCATTCAAGATTCAACCCTAACTGCTGCGCCTCTGCCATTGTACCACGGGATGTCGCAGGCGCTGCGTCACGGTCGTCACCCGACGCGGCAGGCGCGCTGCGGTCGCCTGCGCCAACCAACGCCAGCAACCCAGCCTCATCGAGCATCGGTATGCCCAGTTCTTTCGCTTTGGTGAACTTCGTTCCACCTGGATCATTGCCAATGACCAGATAATCGGTCTTTTTGGAGACGCTGCCGCTCACCTTGCCGCCGTGCGCCACAATCAGGGCGCTGGCGTCTTCGCGCGACATCGACGGGAGCGTGCCGGTGATGACGAACGTTTTGCCCGCCAGCGCATCGCCCTTCGGCGCGACAGCGGGACCGTGCGCCTCGGTGCGCACCCCGACGCGCTTCAGTTTGGCGATCAGCGCATTGCTTTCCGGGCGCGCGAAATATTCGGCGACGCTGGCGGCAATCGCGGGTCCGATGCCTTCCAGATCGTCGATTTCATCGGCGGTGGCGGCTGCCAGCGCCTCGAGCGAACCAAAACGGTCGGCGAGGATCTGAGCCACAACTTCGCCGACATAGCGGATGCCAAGCCCGACGATCAGCCGGTAGAGCGGGCGATCCTTCGACTCGGCGATGGCGTTGAGCAGATTGGCGATCCGTTTGAGACCATACCCTTCGATCCCCTGGAAATGTTCCGGCGTCAGCGTGTACAGATCGGCGATATCCTGCACCCAGCCGCGTTCGACAAACAGTTGCACCTGTTTCTCGCCGACGCCCGCGATATCCATTGCGCTGCGCGAGACGAAGTGTTCAATCCGCCGGGTGATCTGCGCCGGGCAGATGCCGAAGTTCGGGCAGCGGTACGCCACTTCGCCTTCGGCGCGTTCCAGCGGCGTGCCGCATGCCGGGCAGG
>DAOTWI010000409.1:0-10361 GCA_034436075.1 Roseiflexus sp. | reverse complement strand
GTATCATCGGCGTCGAACCGGTTAGCGCACCGACGATGACCGTCAGCCTCAACGCACGCCGGCTGGTGGAATTGCCCGCCGTCCACAGCATCGCCGACACCCTCTCGCCGCGCGCACTCAGCGAACGCACCCTCGACCTGGCGCTGCGGTATGTCGATGAGGTGGCGCTGGTCACCGACGAGCAGATGGTCGAAGCCATGCGCTGGCTCTGGACCGAGTGCAACCAACTGGTCGAACCGGCTGGCGCCGCCGTGATCGCCGCGCTCCAGAGCGGCGCCGTCGATGTAGCGCGCTCCGCTGCGCCGGTTGCTGTCATCTGTGGCGGAAATGTCGATGCCGGGTGCGTGTTTGATGGCTATAGCGCCTTGCAGCTTGAGACCAGACGACCGGAGGGCGCATGAGCCGCTGGCAATGGCTTGTCAACACAGAGCACTGCGCCTTTGTGCGAGCGTATCATTGAGCCGGTCCTGTCTACAAAGCGTGTTCCTGGGAGGTATGCCATGGCTGCCGTGCCGTCTGCTCGCAGATGGCGCCAGCGAGGGCTGCTGGTGGCACTTGGCGCTGGCGGCGGTACTATCACGTCCATCGTCGTATGGGCGCTGGCGCGACTATCGTTCGTTCTGGCGGAGATTGCGGGCAATCAGGCGAATGACTGGATTATTGGCGGTATCATCTTCGGTGTGGTGCTGCTCATAAGCGTGGTTGTCAGCGGAATTGGCGGCGGGCTTGCAGGCGGGTGGATCAGCGGGCTGATCATTCAGCGCATCTGGCGCGCTTCGCGCGGTTGGCTGATCGGCTGGAACATCGTCTGGAGCCTCACGGGAACGGGGGCGCATCTTTTCTGGCTGAGCAACGCCAATCCTGATCTGTCGCCGATACTCGTCACGGGATGGGTGTTCCTGGGCGCGTTGATCGCCTTGTTCTTCGCCCTGATCGCGCCGCCGTGGAACGCCAGGTCCTGACCCGACGATGTTTGCTCCATTCACCCTTGCACCGCGCCCTCCCGTCGGCGCTGCACGGTGCGCGCCCGGATGATCACAAATGCGCCAAAACTCTGATGGAACGCCGGGCTATTGATAGCGATAAGGCGGACGCCCAGACCGCATACAAGCCGCTTGCACATTCGACCGTGAGATGCGATAATAAAGTAGAACAGATAATCTATCCAGGCAAAACTCCTGGCGGAGCATAGCACGATGCTTCTACGCCAAAAGGTTCTGGTGGCGATGCTGCGCGAGGCGCGCAATCGCGCGTCGCGCGTTCAGGTGATGAAATGGGCGTTTCTCCTGTCCGTCGAAACGCCGTCACACACCAGGAACGCCTGCTATCAGTTCGTGCCGTACCTCTACGGTCCGCACTCGTTCTCGCTCTACCAGGAGATCGATGCCCTGATCCGCCACGGCTTCATTGAGAATCCAGGCGAGCATAGCAGTTACTGGAAACTGACAGATCTCGCCCATGATGTCGTCATTTCGCTCCCTTCCCCGGTGAAGACCGATCTACATTATATTATGCACAAATACTACGCAATGAACAATCGACAACTCATCGATATGATATATGAGAAATACCCGTGGTACACCATTAATTGTGAAGATATCAGGAAAAGACGGCAAGCACGACCAGTCGCGGACATTGCTATCTATACCATCGGTTATGAACGACTTTCAATTGACGATTTCCTCAACCGGCTTCTCAAGCAGGGCATACAATGCGTTATCGACGTAAGAAACAATCCTGTATCGATGCGCTATGGGTATCACAAAGGCACGCTTTCACGTCTCTGCGCTGCGCTGGATATCGAGTACCTCCACTTCCCGGAACTCGGAGTTCCAGGTCAGGATAGAATAGCACTGGCGACAGAAGATGATTATGATCGATTATTCGCCAGATATGCGCAAACAATGCTGAGCGATCGCGTTGAGGCAACCCGGCGCGTTGCCGAAGTCATCACTACTCGGCCCAGCGTTCTCATGTGCATGGAAGCGGACCCCGCACACTGCCATCGCCATGTGCTGGCTCAGGCGTTGTCGGATATGATCGATCTTCCTGTCGTGCATTTGGAGTGGCCAAGATGAGTGAGTACGTCAAAACAAAGGTTCTCATCACAGTCATGACGTATCCGCACCCTTCACGCGGCTACCAGGAGCTGGTATGTACTGCCGGAATAACCGAACGCCATGAGTGGGTGCGGTTGTATCCAATCGATTATCGCTATCGTCCTCGTCATCAACAGTTCCGCAAGTATCAGTGGATCGAGGTCGATCTTTTGCCTCGCGGCTCAGGTAACGACGGCAGGAAAGGAAGTCGAAAACCCGATCTAAATACGATGCACTGCATCGGTGAGCCGTTATCAGTGAAAAATGGATGGCGAGATCGAAGGCAAATTATCGACCGCATGCCTGTATATACGCTCAATCAACTCAGGTCTCTCTATAAGCAGGATAAGACTTCATTGGGCATTGTTCGTCCGTCCAGAGTAATCGATGTAAAGATAGAAGACGCTGATCCTAAATGGAAACCTGAATGGCAGGCGCTCTTTCAACAACTTCGCCTTTTTGGAAAACCGCAAAAACCTCTGCGTAAGATACCGTTCAAGTTCAGCTACGTGTTTGGATGCGAGGATAGTGTTAAGTCTCATAGTGCAATGATCGAGGACTGGGAACTCGGTGTTTTATGGTTGAAAGAAGCAGACAGACTCGGAGATGAGAGAAAAGCTGCTGAAAGTGTCAAAAAGAAGTTTCTCGATGAAATGTGTTCACCAACACGAGATACCCGCTTCTTCATGGGCACCGTGTTTCCGTACAACTCGTGGGTGGTTCTCGGCGTTTTCTGGCCCCCGCTACAGGAAGAAGAGCCAGCGGCGACTCAACTGTCGCTGTTATAGCCCAAAGCGGGGTTTACAACAGAGACCTCAAGAGTCAGGTACGTTCAACGTGGAACGTTCAACCTTACCACCGCACTATTTCCCTTCATCCCCTCTTGCCTCGCCCCTCATCCCCTCTCCCCTCTTGCCCCGCGCCTCATCCCCTCTCCCCTCTTGCCTCGCGCCTCGCGCCTCTTGCCTCGCACCTCGCGCCCTGCGCCTCATCCCCTCTCCCCTCTTGCCTCGCACCTCTTGCCCCGCGCCTCATCCCCTCTTGCCTCTTGCCTCTTGCCTCTCGCCTCGCGCCTCGCACCTCGCGCCTCTTGCCTCTTCCACCCACCAAGGACACGAAGGCGCACGAAAAGGACACGAAGGCACACGAAGGGGCAATCCAACCTTCGACCGTTCACCTTCCCACCTGCAACCCGCGACCCTCCCTGCACCCCTCCTCTTCTCGCCTCTTGCCTCGCACCTCCACCTCGCACCTCGCGCCGCGCACCTCGCGCCGCGCGCCTCGCACCTCGCGCCTCTTGCCTCTTGCCCCACTTGACAAACCAACCCTCCTTCAGGTATACTCGCAATCGGTCATTTTGCAATGAGCGCGATTGATATGTACCAGCGAAACGTCAGCCTCCTCCTTAGCCTTATTCTTGTAGCCCTGATTATTATCACGGGCTTATAGGCGTTTGGGAGGCAGCGCGCGACGGAACGCAAGGCACAACGACACGAGCCCCTCCCGAACCCACGGGAGGGGCTCGTAGTTTCCAGGCATATGCTGCCGGCGCCGCTGCAATGATGCACGTCCGGCATGCACGCGCTCGTTGCTCTCGAAAGGTCGATCCTGACCGATTCCCCAGTTGCGACGCTGATGTCGCCGGTGTGCCACTGCTGCGCGTTGGACGCCGATGATGGCGGCGTCGGTGTTTGCACGTGCGTGGATTTGGGCGATCATCATGATCGTATTATGTCAACAACCCGGTGATCACTGAGAGAAAGGGAGGAACTCAGATGTCCGAAAAGCGTACCGGCGCTCAGGTGATGTGTGAGGCGCTGATTCGCAACGGGGTCGAAGTGATGTTCGGCATCCCCGGCGGCGCAATCATGCCGTTCTACTACGCGATGTGGGAGTACCGCGACAAACTGCGCCACGTGCTCTGCCGCCACGAGCAGGGCGCAGGGCACGCCGCCGAAGGATATGCGCGCGCCACGGGCCGGCTGGGGGTGTGCATCGGCACGAGCGGACCCGGCGCCACCAACCTGGTGACCGCCATCGCCGATGCGATGATGGACAGCACGCCAATCCTGGCGATCACCGGGCAGGTCGGCTCCCACGTGCTCGGCAAGGATGCGTTCCAGGAGACCGACATCACCGGCATTACGATGCCGATCACCAAGCACAACTACCTGGTGAAGCGCGCCGAAGACCTGCCCTACGTCTTTGAGGAGGCGATCTACATCGCCACCACTGGACGACCCGGGCCGGTGTTGATCGATGTGACGAAGGACGCGCAACAGGCGACCATCGTCCCCGACTGGAACATCAAACTCGACCTTCCCGGCTACAAGCCCAATTATCGCCCCAATCACAAGCAGATCCGCGAAGCGATCAAACTGATTTTGAGCGCAAAGAAGCCGCTGATCATCGCCGGGCACGGCATCATTATGTCCGGCGCCGTTGAGGAACTGCGCGCCTTCGCCGAACGCACTCGCATCCCGGTGATCACCACCCTCCACGGCATTGGCGCCTTCCCTGAAGACCATCCGCTCAGCATCGGCATGCCGGGCATGCACGGCTGGGTGCACGTCAATCGCGCTATTCAGGAGTGCGATGTGCTCTTCAACATTGGCGGGCGCTTCGATGACCGTGTGACCGGTAAAGCCAGCACGTTTGCGCCCAACGCAAAGGTCATCCACGTCGATATCGACCCTTCGGAGATCGGCAAGAATGTCAAAGTAACTGTCCCGATCGTCGCTGATGCGCGCCTGGCATTGCAGGCGTTCCTCGATGAGTTCCCGCCCGACCGCGAGGCGTTCGCTGAACTCCACGGGCACGCTTCCGACTGGATGGAACACATTCGCGAGATGCAGGCGAAGCATCAACCGAAGCAGCAGTACCTCAACCGCAGCGAAACCGAACACATGAGCCTGCCGCCGCACGATGTGTATGCGGCGCTCACCAAGGCGCTCAACAGCCGCGGCAACTACCGCGTCGTCACCGATGTCGGGCAGCATCAGATGTGGGCGGCGCAGTTGATCGACTGGTATCGCCCGCGCACCCATATCACCTCCGGCGGCGCAGGCACGATGGGCTTCGCCGTTCCGGCGGCGCTCGGCGTCGCCCTTGCCCACCCGAATGATACGGTGTGGGCTGTCTGCGGCGATGGCGGCTTCCAGATGACCAATCAGGAAATGGCGACCATCGTTCAGGAAGGCGTCAAGAACATCAAGGTTGCGGTAATCAACAACGGCTACCTGGGCATGGTGCGCCAGTGGCAGGAACTGTTCGAGAATAAGCGCTACAGCGGTACGCCCCTCTCCGGTCCCGACTTCGCCAAACTGGCGGAGGCGTACTACTGGAAGGGCATTACGGTCGAACACACCAGCCAGGTCGAGGCGGCTATCGAGGAAGCGTATGCTACCGACGGACCGGTGCTGATCGACTTCCGCGTTGAGCGCGAGGTCAACGTCTTCCCGATGGTGCCGCAGAACAAGAGCATCGGCGAGATGATCCTGGAGTCGCCCCACAATTCATAGCATAAAGGACGTGCATCCATGAAAAAACATACCATCGTCGCCCTCGTGCAGGATCGTCCTGGCGTGCTGAGCCGGGTGGTCGGACTCATCCGGCGGCGCGGCTTCAACATTGAGAGCCTGGCGGTCGGGCACAGCGAAACCCCCGGCGTCAGCCGGATGACGATTGTGGTGGAGTGGGAAGATGTCGAGCAGGTGGTCAAGCAACTCTACCGCCTGATCGAGGTGCTGAAGGTCAGCGACGTTACGAACGATCCGACGGTCGAGCGCGAAATGGCGCTGATGAAACTGCACGCGCCGCCGGCAAAGCGCCCGGAGATCGTCGCCCTGACCGAAGTCTTCGACGCGAAGATCGTCGATGTCGGCGCGAATACCATGGTGATCGAGATGACCGGGTCGCCCTCCAAGGTGCAGAACTTCATTGATGTCATTCGTCCTTACGGCATCCGGGAAATGATGCGCACCGGGCGGATCGCCATGGTGCGCGGGACGCGCGGGCACACCGCCGAGGAATACGTCGAGAGCGCCAACGGGCACGCTGAGCGCGTGCCGGTGGTGAATTAAGGTGACAACCATGGCAAACATTTACTACGAAAACCACGCCGATCTCTCCCGCCTCGCCGGGCGCACGATCGCGGTCATCGGGTTCGGCAGCCAGGGGCACGCGCATGCCCTGAACCTCAAGGAGAGCGGCTGCGATGTGGTCGTCGGTCTCTACCAGGGATCGAAGAGTTGGTCGAAGGCGGAAGGTCTGGGATTGAAGGTGCTGACTGTCGCTGAGGCGGCGAAAGAGGCGCAGATCGTGATGCTGGCGCTCCCCGATACCGCGCAGGCGGCGATCTACCGCGATGAGATCGGACCGCACATGACCCCCGGCAAGACGCTGATGTTCGCTCACGGGTTCAATATCCGCTTCGGGCAGATCATTCCGCCGGAGGGCGTCGATGTGAGCATGGTCGCCCCCAAGGCGCCCGGTCATCGCGTGCGCGAGGTCTATACCCAGGGAGGCGGCGTACCGGCGCTCGTCGCGGTGCATCAGGACGCTTCGGGGAATGCGCTGGCGGACGCCCTGGCATATGCGCGCAGTCTGGGCTGCACCCGCGCTGGCGTGATTGAGACGACCTTTGCCGAAGAGACGGAGACTGACCTGTTCGGCGAGCAGGTGGTGCTGTGCGGCGGCGTGTCGGCGCTCGTGAAGGCGGCATTCGAGACACTGGTCGAAGCCGGGTATCAACCGGAGGTCGCGTATTTTGAGTGCATGCACGAACTCAAACTGATCGTCGATCTCTTCTACCAGGGCGGGCTCAACTATATGCGCTATTCGGTGAGCGATACGGCGGAATGGGGCGATTACACCGCCGGTCCCAAGATCATTACCGACGAGACGCGCGCGACGATGAAACGCATTCTGGCAGACATCCAGAGCGGCGCGTTCGCCGAGGACTGGATCGAAGAAAATCATAACGGGCGTCCGCGCTTCAACGCCTATCGCGCCCGCGACATCTCGCATCCGATCGAGCAGGTGGGGCGTGAACTGCGCCGCATGATGCCGTTCGTCAATCCGCGCGAGGTGGCGCCGGGCGAGGGCGGGGCGTGACGAAGAACGAAGAACTGAGAACCGAGAACCAAGAACTGAGAACCAAGAACTGAGAACCGAGAACCAGAAGCTGTGAGGTAGAAGATCATGGCAAGCGCTGCGACGTGATCTCCTCATTTGGCTGAAAGGAACTGCGGCGATGGCGAAGGGCTATACGCATCGCAATCTCATTCTGTGGAACCGGGCGCAGCAACTGGCGCTCGATGTGATGAAGATTGTACAGCGCCTGCCAGATACGTGGGGCAATGCGGTCATCGCCCGACAGATCGTCGCCTCCGCCACGTCAATCGGCGCGAATATCGCCGAAGGACACGGGCGCTACGCACCCGGCGCGCATCGCAATCACCTGGCAATCGCCAAAGGGTCAACCGCCGAAACCGACAGCTGGCTCG
The DNA here is from genome assembly GCA_034436075.1 of Roseiflexus sp. Lineage (GTDB taxonomy): Bacteria > Chloroflexota > Chloroflexia > Chloroflexales > Roseiflexaceae > Roseiflexus. The sequence goes on along the minus strand of DAOTWI010000409.1, from coordinate 2,755 downwards.
ATCTGCTGCGCCGCGCCGGGTCTCTTTCCGAAGAGGAGGAAGCCAGACTTCACACCGAGTGCGAGAAAATCGCAGCAATGCTGACGAGCAAGATCCGAAAATTGGAGAACGCCATCCCATCGCGCACATCAATGGCGTATGAAGAACAGGTATCATATACAACGGACGATACGGACGATGACGCATCATCGCCTCCGTTCCCGTTTACACCGGAAGATTATCGGTCAGGCGACGAGTAACGAGTGCTGAGTGACGAGTGACGAGTGTCAGTTCCCGGCTCTCAGTTCTCAGTTCTCAGTTCTCAGTTCTCAGTTCCCGGTTCTCAGTTCTCAGTTCTCAGTTCTCAGTTCTCAGTTCTCAGTTCTCAGTTCCTAGTTCTCAGTTCCTGGTTCTCAAGCAAAGGAGATACACAACGCTATGGAGGACCATGTACGCATCTTCGACACCACTCTCCGCGACGGTGAACAGGCGCCGGGCTGCACCATGACGCTGGAGGAGAAACTCGAAGTCGCGCGGCAACTGGCGCGGCTGGGGGTGGATATTATCGAGGCGGGCTTCCCGGCGGCGTCACCCGGCGACTGGGCAGCCGTCCACGAGATCGCCCAAACCGTCGGGACGCCCGATGGTCCCATTATCGCAGCACTGGCGCGCGCCAATAAGGACGATATCGACAAAGCCTGGAGCGCCATTCAGCCAGCCGCCAGGAAACGCATCCATACTTTCATCTCGTCGTCCGACATTCATATCGAACATCAACTGCGCTCGACCCGCGACGAGGTGCTGGAGCGCGCCCGCCTGATGGTGCGCTATGCGCGATCGCTGTGCGACGATGTCGAGTTTTCGCCGATGGACGCCACCCGATCCGACCCGGAGTATGTCTACCGTATCCTGGCGGCGGTGGTCGAAGAGGGCGCGACAACGCTCAACATTCCTGATACGGTCGGCTACGCCACGCCCGAAGAGTACGCCGAACTGATCGCCGGCATCTACCGGAATGTCCCCGGCGCCGACAAGGTCATCATCTCCACGCACTGCCACGACGACCTGGGTATGGCGGTGGCGAACTCGCTGGCGGGAGTGCGCGCTGGCGCGCGCCAGATCGAGTGCACGATCAACGGCATCGGCGAGCGCGCCGGGAATGCGTCGCTCGAAGAAGTCGTGATGGCGCTGAAGACGCGCCGTTCGTTCTTTGGCGTCGATACGCGGATCAACACCCGCGAACTGGCGCGCAGCAGCCGCCTGCTCAGCACGATTATCGGCATGCCGGTGCCGCCGAACAAGGCAATTGTCGGCGCCAACGCCTTCGCCCACGAGTCCGGCATCCATCAGGATGGCGTCCTGAAGCATCGCATGACCTACGAAATCATGGACGCGACGACCATCGGGCTGGATGGCAACGCCATTGTGCTCGGCAAGCACTCCGGGCGCAATGCGCTGCGCACCAAACTGGCGGCGATGGGGTATGAGTTCGATAGCGAAGACGAGTTCAATCAGGTCTTCCAGCGCTTCAAGGAACTGTGCGACAAGAAGAAGGTCGTCGATGACCGCGACCTGGAAGTGCTGGCGACCGGCGGATCGCTCCATACGCCGGAGTTGTACCGCCTCGAGCACGTACAGGTCACCTGTGGCACCGGCGTGACGCCGGTGGCAACGGTGCGCATCACCGATCTGGACGGCAATACGCAGACGACCGCCGCACACGGCACCGGACCGGTCGATGCGATCTACAAAGCGATCGATAAAATCGTCGGGCGACCGAACGACCTGATTGAGTTCTCGATCAAGGCAGTCACTGAGGGGATCGACGCAGTCGCCGAGGTGTCGGTGCGCATCCGCGAGCCAGGCGATGCGGTCGAAGAGCGCGAGTACCGCGTCGGACGGCACCGCGGACCGCAGATCTACAGCGGCTATAGCGCTAATACCGATACCATCGTCGCTGCCGCCGAGTCGTACATGGCGGCGCTCAACAAGATGATCGCCGCGCGCCAGGAGCGCCTGAGCGCCGAGAATGCCGCCTACGCCGCCGGGTACGACCGCAGCCGACCGACCTACGCGGTCGATCTGTTCGGCGCGAATGCGACGGAGTAAAAGCCCGCGTCTGATGGAGTTTGAGAACAGCATCCAGTATCGCCCGGTGAAGCCCGCGCAGGCGGGCGTTGCACCCGTCGCCCGCGGCTTATGGCTTTTGAGCAATTAATCCGGTATCGCCACGTCCAGCCCGCGCAGGCGGGCGTTGCACCCGTCGCCCGCAACTTCAGCCGCCGGGCGCACGAAGGGATAGCGGAATATGGTTTCAAAGCCCATGAGCCGCCAGGATGAGCGCAACGGAACAGTGCCAATGAAACGCTCGATTGCCTATCTCGGCCCTCCCGGCTCCTACAGCGAAATTGCCGCGCTGGCGTATGGCGGCGAGGAAGCGACGTACATTCCGCTCACCAGCATGCCTGCCGTCGTCACCGCCGTCGAAACTGGCGCGGCGACGGCCGGCATTCTGCCGATTGAAAACGTTCTCGAAGGGAGCGTTACGACCACGCTCGACCTGCTCATTCACGAAACCGACCTGCGCATCGCCGGCGAGACGGTCATTCCAATCCAGCATTACCTGGTGGGACGCCCTGGGCTGGCGCTCCACGAGATCAAGGTGCTCTACGGCCACCCGCAGTCGCTCGGACAGTGCCGGCGTTTCATCGAACGCTGCCTGCCCGGCGTGGCAACCGTCGCGTCGTTGAGCAACAGCGCCGCGCCCGCCGAGGCG
>DAOTWI010000408.1:0-2636 GCA_034436075.1 Roseiflexus sp. | reverse complement strand
CAGCCGGAGCGGCAGGCGCAACACTACCTGCATCTGCGGCGCCCGCCGCTGCTCCGGCTGCAAAACCACGCCGTAAAGAAAAAGTCCTGCCGCCGGAAGAAGGCGACCCGGCGCGCGACTGTTGCCCGTACTGCGGCGAATTGAACAAACCGGATCGCCAGTGGTGCCGCCGTTGTGATCGCAGCCTGATGATCCGCGGACCGGTGCGCGAGAAAACGTCTCCCTGGCTCTCCATCCTCGGCATCTTCTGGATCATTGGCGGCGCGTTGGGCATTCTGGGCGCTATCGCAGGATTGATCGGCGCGCTGGTGTTGTACAGCTCCGCCATGGGCGACCTCTCCGGTTTTCCGCTCATCATTGTGGTTGTCGTCGTCATCATTGCCATCATCTACGGCGGGCAAATCGCGATCGCCCGCGCAATGATGAACCGCGCACGCTGGGCGTACTGGATCATCGCCGTTCTGACGACGCTGCAACTCGGCGGCTCACTGATCGGCGCGCTCGGCGCCGCTGCAACGATCAGCGCGGCTCTTTCTGAGGCGCAGGCGTTTCTTCCTGTGCCAGAAGCTGCAGCCGCTGCTACAGCGCTTACTGGCGTCTTCGGGACAATTGTTCTGGTCGATGTTGGCATCAAAGCCCTCTTTATGCTCCTGGTCGGGTTGAGCTGGCGTGATTTCTACGGACCCAAAGAGCGATTTGTCTCTGAGGTGCACGGCAACACCGACTACGAACTGTTCAACACTGGTCTGGCGTTGCAGCGCAAAGGCATGTGGTGGATGGCAATGAAGCAGTGGGAAGCGGCAGTCGCCAACTCGCCGCGTGATGTCGATTACCTGCACGCATTGACCGTCGCTTACGCAAAACTTGAGCAGTGGGAGAAGGCGCGCGACACGATTGCCAGAGCACTCAAAGTTGCGCCGGACAATCCGGCGCTGAAACAGGTGCAGGAGCGGATCGAACGGATGAGCGCGGTGTAGAGCAGGTCGCAGGCGGGTTCTCAGACCTCCCCTGACGCAGTCCGGGGCTTGGATTGGCTGTCAAGGCGCCGGTCACGGCGAGGTGCAGGCTGCCTCTCATGGGTAGAGCTTTGCAGATTCGAGGGACGTTTTCCGCTTCTCAAAGCCTTTTTCTTCCTCACCCCCTGCCCCCTCTCCAGCATCGCTGGAGAGGGGGAGTCTGCGCATCCCTATGCTCAAAACGGGCGATGCAACATAAAGGCTTGCCGGAAAAATCTACACTTGTGAGGGGCAGGCTGCCAGCAATTGAAATCGCCCCTGAAGGGACTGCGGTCAACCGTCCGCCTACGCGGACGGGAACGGCGGCGTCCACACGCGGTGAGCGTGCCGAACCGCGCAGGTGAACGCCCGGCGGAACGCCTGCCCAGCGCGATTTGTGGAGTTTGAGAAAATAATCCGGTATCGCCCAATGTAGCCCGCACAGGCGGGCTTCGCAGCAGGAGGCCTGCGGCTTCAGCCATCGGGCGGACTTTCTTGCCGCCTGACAAGCATGCCTGGACCCGTTACGGCGCTACTTCAACCGTTGTCACTACATATTCGGCGGTTCCGTCCATCCGGCTGCGTTCATTGGTCAGCGCCGCATCAGGGTGACGCACGTCGTACCATCCAACGCGCCAGGCGTACCGTCCCGGCGGGGTATCAGGCGGCACGATCACGTCGAAGGTCTCTTCGACGACATCACCTGCCTGCCACTCCCACGCCGGACGCAGCGCGTAGCCGGGCAAATGGACGAATCGCGCCCCCGGCGCGCCCTCCAGCCGGCTCACCGCAACGTACTGCGTTCCTCGCGGTAACGCCTCGCGCACCCGCCACACGAACGAGGCGCGCAGGCGTCGATTGCCGAACGCTTCGACATTCGCGCGCACCAGATCGAACGGACCGAACTGCTGGAACGCGGGCGCGCCATCATCGGGCGCAACCGACAACCGGTTGACCAGTGCGCGATCAGGATCGGCGCCGCGCTCAAAGAGCAGCAACCCGTCCTCCATATCCACCAGCGCGAAGGATGGGTCGCGCAGCAGGATTGCAATCGCCTCGCGGTCATAATCGAGACCGCCGCCGTACCCGTCGTCGAGTTGCAGATACCAGTCGAAGAGCGCGTCGGGCAGCGCGTACTGCACCTGTGGCAGCAGGTCGGGCAGGCGTTCGGGGCGCGCCTCGAAGGGGTAGCGCACCAGATACACTGTTTCGCGGTTCACCAGGCGCGTGGCGACGAAGGTGGAGGCCGCCAGAGGCGCATCACCAGGCACACGGGTCGCCAGGAACGCCGCCAGGCGCGCATCGCGCGGAGTGACGCCGTAGATCGACCGGTCGAAGCCATACCCGGGTACACCGACCCAGAACAACGGATTGAGCGGCGTGTTGACCAGCAACGCGCTGAAGATCGCAGTCACTGCCACAGTAAAGCCGAGGTCGCCGCGCCAGGATCGCCCGCGTCGGCGCGGTGCGCCAGACAGCGCAGGGGGAGCATGTCGCATACGCGCTGCGCCGTCGATCGTCGCCATCACAATGAATGGCACAACCAGCGCATAGTGGTGGTAGCGGTAGTCGAATGCTCCGCCGGGACCGGTGGAAATGAGCATCGCGCCTGCCAGCGGCAACCCCGGCAGCAACCAGCGC
>DAOTWI010000407.1:0-3096 GCA_034436075.1 Roseiflexus sp. | reverse complement strand
GATAATCCGCTCGCGCCTGAGCGGGATGGATCTGGCTCAGCAAGCACGAGTAAAGCATCGCCATCTGGCGCGATGTCAAACTGATCGGCGCGCACTGGCAGAAACCAGCGTGTAACCAGTGCGCGGCTCTGATCGTGTAGCAGCAGGCGGTCTGGTCTACCGATCTGGAATGGCGCAGAGTCATCGGGAAGCTGGAGACCAGGCAACGGGCGATGTTCGGTCGTGATCCGATCGATCCCGGTCTGCTGCCAGAATCGTCGTTCGATCACCGGAATGCGAACATTCCGGGTCGCGCCTTCAGTGTAGTGGAGGTCAACCTCAACTACCGGGCTGGATCTGCTGGCGTCACTGATAATCCCACGAACATAGTAGCTGGTGAGTGCATGTTGCGGATCGAGCGGATCCAGACCAGTTTTGCCCACAAGCGCATCAAGCCGGGCGGTTACCAGTGGAATCGGATCGCCATCGAGGCTGGCGGCAAAGACATTATAGAATGGCGTGCGCGGGTCATAACGATACCCGCCAGCAATGAGAAAATAGATGCCGAGCGGATTTGGCAGCGCCGAAAATGGTGTGATAAAGCTGATGAGTAGCACAAACGCGGCGGTCAGGGTAAGAAGATAACGCGCTGGAAGTTGTGTAAGCGGAGATCGTATAGCCGCACTCAACAGCAGAACTTGCCCCGCAACCATGCTGAGCGCGCCACACAGACGATCTATTGACCATAATTCACCATAAAAACGGTGGATGCCTATAGCAAGCAGCGTTAACCCGCCGAACAGCGTCAGAAGCAGGGCTTGAGGCGGGGTTCGCCGGCGTAACAGGATGCCGGCAAGGCTGGCAAAGCTGGCGATGAACAACCCGCCGGCGAGAGACACTGCGCTGGCGAACTCGACGAGATAGAACCCAGCGACAAGCATGCCGATGAGAGCCGCGCAGAACCCTGCCAGATGTATCACCCGCAGGAGTGAACTATCGCGTGAATCATGGGCATGCCGAAGATGAAATTTCATATGACCAGGCTTCTTTCAGTAGCGAATGTCACACTATGTTCCACCCCAGCGTAGCGAGCCATAGTTCCCGCTTGACGCCGGTTCGCTCACAATCTGCGTTCCATCAGCGGTAGTCACCGGCAGATCGACAAGGCGCAGTTCAGCTTCGATCGGAACCCATACCAGCGAGGCGGTGCCTGACTCGGTCAGGCGCTCAATCACTATTCCGCCGCCATCAGGCGCAAGCAGAGCGTCGCCAACCCAAACCTCCGCGGGCAACTCCGGCCCGATCGGAACGATCTGACCGTCAGACGCCAGGCGGATCAGGCGATGCGACGGCAACGAACCCAGAGTCGGGTCAAGCGTTGGCGATTGGGCGATCAGAAGCAGAAGGTCATCACCCATTGGCTGGACAGTTCGTACCACCACGGGCTTCTCATCCAGTGTCGCCGGCACAACCTGACGCATATCGCCGCTGCGCGTATCGGCGCGCCACAACCCTGGAATCGCGCTACCCAACCCGTCGCCGCGAAACGTGACCAGCAGGCTTTCGCCGTCCCCGCTCCAGAAAGTGCTGTCGAACAAGGCCGGGCCAAGTTCAGCAGGCGGGCGTAATGTGAGTCGTTCTCCGCCCTCTACTGGCATGATGACGAATGAGCCGGCCTCGCCAGTGTAAGGAATAGACCAGAGCAGTAGCGCGGTTCCAGCGGGCGACCAGGAGTGTACAACGTGACGATGCGGCCCATTGTCTGTCGCGTTCACCGGCGGCGGGTCATTTGCCAGGATGAGCCGCGGTTCGCCGCCAGTCGCCGGAATAATCACGATGCCGCCGTTATCGGTCGGCGTCGATGCGCCGGCCACCGCCTCGAATGCAATCCACTGTCCATCAGGCGACCAGCGTGGCGTCGATGCCATCATTCCGTCGATCACCACACGCCGCGCCTGCCCCGCGCCATCCGTGGCCACAAGCGCTGTACGTGGTTGTGGGGCGGCGACATCCAGCTGTACCGTGTACGCCAGCGCATTATCCACCGGCGATACATCAAAATCGGCAATCCCCGGCGCGAGTTCGTTCGTGATCTGTCTCCAGGCTACGCCATCAATATCGATACGATAGATCTGACCATTGCTAAGCGTATAGATCGGGCGCGGCAACAGGGGTTGCATTGGAGACCCTGATATTTCAGGAGTCGCCGTGTTATTCGCCATGGATGAAAGCGTCGGCGTAGCGAGCGGCGCGGTGGTTGGAACAAGTTCTGGAGGGATATCCGGCGCGGTCGCCAATGGTTCGATGGTAGATGTGGGGACACTTGTTACGGGAGCGGCGCATGCGCTGCCCAGGAACGCAAAAAGAAGCGTAACTCCTGCTAATCGGCACACGCTAGTGATGCGGAGGCGATGTATGTGCGGTATCTGACTAGCCATGATGCATACCTTTACAGACGCTGGAGGACACGATGCGCACTCTTCAATGCAGCAGACGCGCATCACGCCATCAGGATAATGATTTATCTCGCAATCGCGACCCGCCAAAGGACGAGTCAACGCTCCAGATTGAACGGCATGGCGCAGCGAAACAGCCGCCTACGCACCAATAGCGGCTCTTCCAAAGGCAAGGACTGATCCGGCGCGTCATTCTATCAAGCCAAAAGCTCCGCGATTGGTTACACAACGTTGGCGGGAAAGGAATATGCCGAGCGCGCCAGTAAGAGCTGTGGTATGCGCCAATGTAGGATGCCAGTGCAAACCTGGGGATGTATGTGGCGATCTAGCATAAGGTGTGGTCGCATCCTCCTGCCTGCCCAGTATGCTTGCATAGGAATGTCGCGCTGCACATGGACGCGGCGTGCAAGACTGCAAAGGACTAACATTTATGGGGTTTCGCTTTCGAATCGGTCGTCTTTCGATCACCGCCGCAATGTTTGCCCTCTGGGCGCTATTCAGTGCGGCGTGTAGCGCGCCTGCCGCCACACCGCCATCGTCCGGTCAATTACCAGACGTATCAGTGACGCCATCGACAGCTCCTACATCTGTAGTAACGGCTGCACCCGCGGATACCGCAACACCAGCCGAGATCTCCGCAACAGATACGCCACAACCTGCA
>DAOTWI010000406.1:0-4744 GCA_034436075.1 Roseiflexus sp. | reverse complement strand
GCGCCAAACCAGAAACAGGGGAGGGTCGCGCGTTGCCTGCCGGCGCCGGTCAACCGGACAGCCGGGTGGAGATGCCCGGCGAGGGTGTAGCCGGAATCATGCGCTGCGGGGTGGTGGCGCAGGACGAAGGGCGACAGATGCCACGGCTCATCGACGCAGACGACGCCCCAGGCTTCTGGCGGGTCGCCAGCGCGCGCATCGTGGTTGCCGCGCACCAGGAACAGGTCGAGATCGGCGTGACGTTCCCGCCACTCCGCAAATGCAGCGATAGTCGCAGCAGTGCGCCCGCTGCGCGCGTGCAGCAGATCGCCCAGGATAACGACCTTCTGCGCATTGCAGCGGGCAATGACTCGGCTGAGGCGGTCTAGATCGGCGGCTGTCGTTCCTTCCGGCACAGCGACCGATGCGGCGCGGAAGGCGCCAGCCTTGCCGAGGTGCGGGTCGGCAATAATCAGCGTGGCGGCGCGCTGCCAGAAGAGGGCGCGCTCCGGGAGCAGCCGCACATCCTCGCCAGCAAGCGACAACCATGGCTCAGAAACGGTGTGATTGTCTGACATACGCCGGATGCGTCATGGTACGAACATGGTCCGGCAGCGCCGGGACGCTGCGGGCTGATGAAGATTAACAATGAAATCCGGCATATGTCGCCGCCCGTGCCCTGAGCCTGTTGAAGGGCAGGCAGCGGCGCGCCACGGCAGCCTGGGCGCCCGGCGACTAATGGACTTTGAATAATTATTCCGCTATCCGCTCGTCTGCCCGGCGGCTGAAGCCGCGGGCTCCTGCTGCAAAGCCCGCCTTCGCGGGCTCGACCGGGCGATACCGGATTATTTTCTCAAAAATCATAAGTCGCGGGCTACGGGAAGCGAAGCCCGCCTTCGCGGGCTCGACCGGGCGATACCGAATCATTGTCTTAAAAACCATTAGTCCGCAGATCAAAGGACATGCGACCTGGCGGCACAGGTGTACCAGAATAATGACCGTATGCCGTAAGCCGTGACACTGCCACACCACATCGCCCGGCATGGTATCATACGTACACAGACGATGTGCAGGTTCAAGAACACTCTCATGGTGACAGAAACAGTCGCACGCTACCGGTTTACAGTCGACGCATACGCCCGTTTGCGCGATGCCGGTCTTCTGCGCGAAGACGACCGGGTTGAGCTGATCGACGGAGAGATTCGTGAGATGAGCCCGATTGGCGCGCGGCACGTGAGCCTGGTCAACCGCCTCACCGCTTTGCTGGTGCGTCTTGCCGGCGATACCGCCATCGTTAGCGTGCAAAACCCGATCCGGCTGAACGAGTACAACGAACCTCAGCCCGATCTGGCGCTGCTGCGTCCACGCGAAGATGCCTATGCCAGCGCCCTTGCCACGCCAGAAGACGTATTACTTGTGATCGAAGTTGCAGATACGTCGCTTGCGTATGATCAACAGGAAAAACTGCCGCGCTACGCCCGCGCCGGCATTGGCGAGGTCTGGCTCGTCGATGCCGGGCGACAGATCGTTGAGCAGTATACAATGCCCGTAGCAGACGAATATACGCTGATCCACAAGATTCTGCCGGGTGGACGGGTCAGCGCCGTGATGTTGTCGCAGGTCAGTTTTACCACTGATGCGCTCTTCCCACTATGATTGATTCTCCTCCACAACCCCCGTCACGCTGGCAGATGGCGCGCAGCCTGGTCTTGCGCTGGCTGGTGACGTCGCTGGCGATCTTTGTGGCTATTCAAGTCGTACCCGGCATCGAGTTCGTCGGTCCTGGCTGGGAAATCGGGTTGGTCGCGCTGGTGTTTGGTCTGGTCAACACGGCGCTGCGCCCGATCCTGACCCTGCTGACCTGCCCGCTGGTGCTGCTGACGCTGGGGCTGTTTACGCTGGTGATTAATGCCCTCCTGCTCTTGCTGACCGCCTATATCGCTGGCGGACTGGGCGTAGAGTTCCGCGTCGACAGTTTCTGGTCGGCATTTCTGGGGGGACTGGTGATTGCAATTGTCAACACCCTGCTCCTCTGGCTTGCCGGAGAAGCGCCGGTGCGCATCATCGTGCAGAATGGCAGTCCCGACCAATAAAAAAGAGGAAACCGGCCGCCATAACGACGGCCGGTGGGGATAAGAGAGGACGAATGAGGGCGGCGAAGGAGGGTGTCCGGTTGGGCGTCTGCCACGCCCTGGAGACGACCGCCGCTGTCGTCTTGCTCTTACACCAATATAACGTGCAGCCTGTTCAGAAAGTTGCACAGTCCGGTGAGTTTCTCCTGAGAAACAGATGAAATTCAGATGAAATCGTCTACGCTTCGCCACTTCGCATTCACCCCGCTCCCAACCGGCGTTATCCGTCCGCGCGGCTGGTTGTATCGCCAGTTGCGCCTGCAGGCGGACGGTCTGAGCGGGCATCTCGACCGGTTCTGGCACGATGTCGCTCACAGCGCCTGGATCGGTGGTCACGCTGAGGGATGGGAACGCGGACCGTACTGGCTCGATGGCATGGTTCCGCTGGCATTCGCCCTCGGCGACGAATCTCTGATCGCCAGGGTCTCCCGCTGGATCGACATCATTCTCCAACGACAGCGTGATGACGGCTGGCTTGGACCAGTGCACGACACGAGCGACGCCCGTCGCAAACCGCTCGATCCCTGGCCCGTCTTTGTGCTGTTGAAGGCGCTGAGCCAGTTTCAGGAAGCCACTGGCGATCAGCGGATCATCCCGGCGATGCTGCGCTTCCTGCGGCGTCTTGATGCGCTGCTCGACGAACAGCCCCTCTTCGATTGGGGGCGCTTCCGCTGGGCGGACCTGGCGGTATCGTTGCACTGGCTCTTTGATCGCACCGGCGAGTCGTGGCTGCTTGATCTGGCGCAGAAGGTGCAACGCCAGGGCTTCGACTGGCGCACGCACTTCGAGCGGTTTCCGTATCATTCCCGACAACGGCGTGAAGACATCTATCCTCCTGAACCGATCCCCGGCTGCACCTTTCGCCTCGATATGGCATCGCACGTCGTCAACAATGCGATGGCGATCAAAACCCCTGGCGTCTGGTATCGTCAGTCGGGCGATCCGCGCGATCACGACGCTGTCTGGCAGATCATCGAGACGCTTGATGCATTTCACGGACAGGTCAATGGCGTCTTCAGCGGCGATGAGCATCTCGCCGGTCTCAACCCTTCGCAGGGAACCGAGTTGTGCGCTGTCGTCGAGTATCAGTACTCCCTCGAAGTGCTGATCGCCATCCTGGGCGATCCACGTCTGGCGGATCGCCTGGAGCGCATCACATTCAACGCGCTGCCCGCCACGTTTGCTCCCGATATGTGGTCACATCAGTATGTGCAACAGGCGAACCAGGTTCGCTGCGCCATTATCGAAGACAACATCTACACCAACAACCGCGCCGACGCCAACACCTTCGGTCTGGAGCCGAACTATGGCTGCTGCACTGCCAATATGCACCAGGGATGGCCCAAATTCGCCGCGCACCTCTGGATGCGCACGCCCGACGACGGGCTGGCGGCGGTGTCGTATGCGCCCTGCGAACTGACCACAACCGCAGGCGGCAGCGGCGTGCGCATCATCGTCGAAACGGATTATCCGTTCAACAATGTGGTGCGCCTTGTGGTGGAGAGCGACGTGGCTGCACGCTTCCCGCTGCTGCTCCGCATCCCTGCCTGGGCGAACGGAGCGACGCTCGCTGTGAATGGCGTCAATGAAGCGGTTGCTGCGGGATCATTTCACCGTCTCGAACGTCAATGGGAGGGGAGTGTCATCCTTGATCTGCACCTGCCGATGCGCACAACAGTGGTGCGCCGTCCGTCCGGCGGCGCAGCGGTTGAATATGGTCCACTGGTGTTTGCGCTCCCGATTGGCGAACGATGGCAGCGCCTTATTCCTGACGCACAGGGACGCTACGCCGCCGGTGAACGGCTGCGCCCGCACTGCCCGCCGGAGATCGCCGAACATCTGGGGGATTGGGAAGTGCTGCCGACAACGGCGTGGAACTATGGTCTAGAACTGGACGCCATCCAGTCAGAACGGTCGATCCGCATCGTTCATCACCCGGTCGGCGAGCGCCCATTCTCGCCCGACGGCGCGCCGGTGGCAGCGTATGCTCACGGTCGGCGCATCCCGACGTGGGTGGAGGAACACGACGCCGCAGCGCCGCCGCCGTCGCCAGTTGACGTTGACACACCGCTCGAAGAGCTACGCCTGATACCCTATGGCTGCACCAATCTGCGGATTGCCGAGTTCCCGCTGCTCGAATAGGCTCAACCGCCATTCAGGGTAGCGGCACTCCATAGAATAACCGGTAGAACCCCATTTTCACCAGTTCACTGGCGGCATAGCGCCAGCGGCGCGCACCGCACTGCCAGCGATCAGCGCAGGGCGCGAGCAATGGAGCGGCGCTCGCAGTCACGTGCGCTTTGGGCATGAGTGCGCGAAACGTGCGGAGCGCGCGCCGGGTATGGTAGGGGTCGGTGACGATGATCAGCGAGCGCCATTCATGGCTGGCAACCAGATCACGCACCAGCGTCGCTTCATCGTAGGTGCTCTGCGCGCCATCCGCCAGGAGCGCAACGTTGGGCGGCAAGCCACGCGCCATGGCATAGCGGAGCGCCACCCGCGCCGATGATGTTTCCGGCGGCCTGCCGGGCGGTGCGCCGCCGGTGAACACCACAACAGGCGCACGGCGCTGGTTGTAGAGATTCAGTGCATGAATTGTGCGATTCGGCGGGTATGCTTCGCCGCCGAGGACG
>DAOTWI010000405.1:0-4763 GCA_034436075.1 Roseiflexus sp. | reverse complement strand
TCTAGCCCGCGCAGGCGGGCTTCGCTTCCAGGAGCCCGCGGCTTCAGCCGCCGGGCGGGTAGGCGGATAGCGGGATATGTGTTCAAAGTCCGTTCCTGGCAATGCATGCCTGCAACCCCACCAGCGCGGCAGAGTTGCATATCTCTATGAGCAGATATACAATGACCTGGAAAGCGCGCTGACGCATTCGGACTTCTCGGCGTACTGTGGCATGACTGAACTGGCACACATCCTTGCCGTTGACGACGACGCCAGCGTGCGTCGCATGCTCCAGATTCTGTTGACGAACGCCGGGTACCGGGTTTCGCTTGCGAGCACCGGCGAAGAAGCCCTGGCGTATCTGGAACTGGTCACGCCCGATCTTGTGCTCATGGATGTGTCGCTGCCGGGGTTGAGCGGCCGGCAGGTGATGGAGCGCCTCAAAGCCGACGCGGAGCGTCCGTTCATTCCAGTGATCCTGATCACTGGTCATAGCGACCAGGAGGCGAAAGTAGCGGCGCTCGACGCTGGCGCCGACGATTTCCTGGTGAAACCCGTCGACCTGACCGAACTGCTGGCGCGCGTGCGCGCGATGCTCCGTCTTCAGCGCAGCCAGCGTTCGCTGCGCGCGGAGCAGCGCAAGACCGAGTTGTTGCTCCATCTGACCCGCGAACTGGGGACGACGCTCGAACTTGATCGGTTGCTGACCCAGTTTCTCAACCGGCTTGCCGATGCGGTCGGCGCGGTGCGCGCCAGTATTCTGGTGCTCACCGGTGATCAGCCGCGCCTCTTCTCCAGCACGCACAATCGTCCAACTATTCCATTAACCGATATTCTGGGGCAGGGCGTCGCCGGATGGGTGCTCCGTGAACGGAAACCGCTGATTATCGACGATACGCGCGAGGATTCGCGCTGGATTGCGGTGAATGCCCAGCAACGCGCGGTTCGCAGTGTTGCCGCTGTGCCGCTGGTGCGCGAAGGGCGCGCTCTTGCCGCTATTACGCTGGTGCATCATACCCCCGGCTACTTCGACCAGGACCATCTGGAATTGCTGAACGCCGTGGCAGCGCAAAGCGCAATTGCGCTTGAGAACGCGGAGCTCTTCTATCTGACGCGCACGCAGCGCGACCTGCTCGAACGTCGCGCCGAAGAACTGCAACGAATCAATCAGATCAGCCGTCACCTGACAGAGTTGATGAGTCCTGATCAATTGTTGCGTCTGGTGGTGCATCTGATCCACCACACGTTTGGGTATCCGCTGGTTGCTGTGGTGTTGCACGAGGATGATCGCCTGGTGCTGCGTGCTGCTGCGGGCAGCGCCATCATCGAACATGCGATCGGGCAGGCGATCCTGCCCGATGCCAGCGCCGCCGGACGGGCGATTGCACAGCGTGAACCGTACCATGTCGCCGATTTTCTACAAACCGATTGCTATCCGCCGGTAGGTGTGGAGCGGAGTGTCCGCTCGGAACTGGCGGTTCCAATCCAGACAGCGCGCCAGGTGTTTGGCGCGCTTTCGGTGATGGCGTATGCCCCCGATACGTTCGGTGATGCTGATGTGCGGCTGCTTTCGACGCTGGCAAGTCAGCTGGGCATCGCGCTCGATAATGCGCGCCTGTTCAACATGGAACAGCGCCGCGTCCGTCAGCTCGGCGTGGTCAATAACCTGTCGCTGGCAATGACAGCGCGTCTGGACGCAGCGGAGAACCTGGCGATCGCCGCACACGCGATTGCGTCGGTCTTTGAGGTTGCCGCCTGCGGCATTGTGTTGACTGACCCCAGAGTGCAGAGCATGCGGAATACCGTGTTTGCCGCCGATGCTGCGAAGGAGCGGTTGCCATGGCGTCGTCTTGCGGAAGTGTCCCTCCTGTCTGGTTCGCAGGTGCTGCCGGTGGACGACGCGATGCTGGCGCTATGCGCTGACGATCTCGCTGATGCAGGGGTGACTGCGCTGGCGCTGGCGCCGTTGCTGGCGGGCGGCAAACAGATCGGGCTGATCGCGCTTGATGTCAGTGGTCACGAGCGGCAGTTTCAGTCAACCGATCTGACGCTGCTCGAAACCGTCGCCAGTTTGCTGGCGCAGGTCATCGAAAATGCCTGCCTGTACCGCGAGGTGGAAGACGAACGTTCGACCCTGGGCGCGGTGTTGCGCAGCGCCGCCGATCCCATTCTGCTCATCGACTCGCACAATCGCCTGTTGCTGGCGAATCCCGCCGCCGAACAGCGTCTTCGCCTCTCCGGGGCGATTGGGAAGTTTATTGACCATGCAGTCGAGAATCATGATCTGCTGCATGCGTTGAACCAGACAGCCCACAATGGTCAGTCAATGATGGAAGTTGTGCTGTCGAACGGCGCGACGTTCAATGTCAGCGTCGCCCCGGTGCGCGGCGCCGACGATGCATCCATTGGGCGGGTGGCGGTGATGCAGGACATTACCGCAATCAAAGAGCTTGAACGTGCGGAGCAGGAACGCCTGCGCGCCATGTTCCGGCGCTATGTGTCGCCGCAGGTGGTTGAAGAAGTGATGGCGGGCGGCGGTGAGTTCGGCGCGCCGCAAGAGTGCGACATCGTGGTGCTGTTTGCCGATATTCGCGGCTATACGACGCTTGCCGAAGGTCTGGCGCCGCAGGTGCTCGTGCATCAGATCCTCAATCGCTATTTCACCGCTATGACCGACGCGCTCTACCGGCATGGCGGAACGGTCGATAAGTTCCTGGGGGATGGACTGATCGGCGTGTTCGGCGTTCCAATTGCGCGCGACGACGATGTGCCCCGCTCGCTGCGTGCAGCCGTCGATCTGCAACTGGCGTTCGCTGATCTCCGCACCTCCTGGCGTCGGGAACTTGGACTCGACCTGGGTATGGGCGTGGGGGTCGCCTATGGACCGGCGCTCGTCGGCAATATCGGGTCGCCGCAACGCCTCGATTACACCGTGATTGGCGATGTCGTCAATACCGCCAACCGTCTGAGCGGATTGGCGCGCGCCGATCAGATCATTGTGTCGCATCGCCTGGTCGATGCCCTGCCGCCAGGGCACGACCTTCCCTGGCAGGTGCGCCCGATCGGTCCGGTGATGCTCAAGGGCAAGCACGAACCGCATATGGCGTATGAGATTGTGTACCAGATCGCGGTATCCGGTGGCGTGTGAGCCGTCGTGAATTGCACGATGATGCATGTCATCTGCGGATGGCGGGTTTCTGCTCCTTGTATGCCACAATCATTGCTCGTGCGCAGATTGACCATTGCCGCAGTCGTCTTTGCGCTTTCTCGCTTATAGGGAGATCAACCCAAACCTGGACAATCGAGCCTGCACCTGTGGAGAGGCTGGCGTTGGCTGAGCCTGTCGAAGCCAACGCCGATCACGAGATTATCCAATATCTGATTGATCTCCCTATGAGACAGCAGCCTCTTCGAAGACTATACACCTTGCTATCTGCAAGAAGTGCTGGCGATCTGCGTTTTTCTGAGAACAGGCAGAGTCGTCGCAATACCATGCCTGTGCAGAGCATCTCAGAAGTGGGGTGGGTTCTTCCGCGCTCCCGCAGCAACCAACGCTCCCGCAGGCTGGTTGCTCGAATCGCAGGCCTGCGGGAGAGTGGGGTACAGCCATGATTTGTCAGGAACCATCACACCACGCATGCCACGCTGCGCTGCGTCTCCCCTGCATGCGAACACGCGCAGATGTGATGAGTTCGTAAACGAAGTTTTCTGACTTTTTACGGCTCTGAGCGAGACAAAGGTGTACTTCATCAGGAAGCGGCAAAATTCTCGCCTCCCCCAACCCGCGCATCACCGGAAAACTTGCTTCACAGACCAGTGATGACTTTTGAGAACATAATCCGGTATCGCTACGTCCAGCCCGTGCAGGCGGGCTTCGCTTCCCGTAGCCCGCGACTTCAGCCGCCAGGCGGGTAGGCGGATAGCGAAATATTTAGTCAACGTTCGTCAGCCGCCGGGCGGGTAGGCGAATAGCGGAATAATTTTTCAAAGCCCATAACGCTCGCGCTGAGCGAACGAAGCCCCGCTGGCACGGGGCTGAACCAAGCGGAGGGCGTGGCGGCGCCGTTCGTGCGCTCAGCCCGACGGTTCAGCCCTTCGAATCTTCGATACGCTCGGGGCTCAGGGCGCTGCGTTGGGCGGTGCGGAAGCGGCCGCCTGACCATGCCTGGACATGGAGAGTGCAACCAGGCAACTGTCTCGTCATCATCGCGGCACAGATCGACCGTCTCCGCAGTCGTCTGTGCGTTTGCCTGTTTAGATGAAAGTCACGTTTTGCCTCCTTGCCGGGGCAGGTCTGGCGCAATCCGACGCCGTTGGCGTCGTGCATTGCATAGTGTGGCGTCTTCAGCAGGACCATCGACAGAGAAAGGAACTCCGTATGCCCCCTCGACCATCGTTCGCTTCGATCGTGGCTACGCTGGCACTGATGATCAGCGTGGCGAATGCGTTCCAACAGACGAGCCAGGCGCAGAATGCGCCGCAGGCGGTCGTCGGCGGCGCATTCACGTACCAGGGACGCCTCGATGACAATGGCGCGCCAGCCAACGGCGCGTATGACTTCGAGTTCGCGCTGTTCGACGCTGTGGCGGCAGGAAGCCAGGTTGGCGCCACGGTTGCGCTGAACGCTGTCGCGGTGACGAACGGCGTCTTTACTGTGCAGCTCGACTTTGGCAACCCGTTCTGGCAACAGCAGACCTATCTGGAAGTGCGGGTGCGCAAGAGCGGCGCGGGGAGCTTTACCACGCTGACGCCGCGCCAACCGCTGAGCGCAGCGCCGGTCGCCA